>PMKG01000275.1:5298-7523 GCA_003157675.1 Acidobacteriota bacterium | reverse complement strand
GTGTTGAAGCTGAACAGCGTGCCGAGCCGCGCGAGGGCCAGCGTGATCCCGAACGACATCGCCAGCATCCGCCCCGTGAACCACCGCGCGAGGATCGCGTTCTGCGCGACGACCAGCGATTCGGACCCGGCGCCGAATACGAAACGCCCGGCGCACGCGACCGGCACCGACGAGGAGAGCGCGACCATGGCGGCGCCGACAACGATCAGCGCCGAGAAGAGCAGGCTGGCCCGGCGGGTGCCGATCCGATCCGTCAGCATCCCGCCGAGAAACACCGAGAGGATCGCCGCGATGCTGTAAATCGTGTACAGCCAGCCGATCCCGCTCTGGGAGGTGTTCCACGCCCTGATCAACGTGGGGGCCAGCGCCCCGACGCTGTCGTACGCGAAGTAGCTGCCGTAGGTCAGCAGACCTACGAACGCCAGCACGAATACGCGGAGCAGCCAGTGGGAGCCGGTCTCTGACGTGCTGTTGGAAGCCATGGGCGCACTATATCGGCTCAGGGCTCAAGGCTCAAGACTCAAGACTCAGGACTCAAGGCTCAGGACTCAAGGAGTACAATCTGCCGAGGTGTACGATGGCCGATACGGAGGGTGGTGACGTGCGTCTCGACCCGATCGAAGCGTGGCTGCGCGCCGCGGTGGCGGATGCCGAGAGGCGCGGACTGCCGCAGCTGAGACCCCTGCTCGAGGGCGTGGCCCAGTCGACGCGACAACTGCGGGCGGCGGAGTGGAACGACTACGTGCCGACGGGCCGACCTGTCCGCCGAAGCCCGGAGGGCGACTTGTCCGCCGAAGCGCTTGGCGCGAAGGCGGAAGGCGGAAAGGCGGAGGGCGGCCGATGACACCGCTTCACGACCTGTCCATCTCCGAGCTCGCGCCGCGCCTGGCGGCGCGCGAGGTGTCGAGCCTCGAGGTGACCGAAGCCTGCCTGTCGAGGATCGCGACCGACAACGGCCGCGTCAACGCCTTCATCACCGTGCTCGGCGACGAGGCACGGCAGGACGCGCGCCGCGCCGACGCCGAGATCGCCGCGGGCCGACGGCGCGGGCCGCTGCACGGCGTGCCGATCTCGCTCAAGGACCTGATCGACCTCTCCGGCGTACCGACGACGGCCGCCTCGCGCGTGCTCGACGGTCATGTGGCCCGGGCGGACGCGGTGGTCGTCGCGCGCCTGCGCGAGGCGGGTACGGTCTTCCTCGGCAAGTGCAACCTCCACGAGTTCGCCTTCGGGACGACCAGCGAGGATTCGGCGTTCGGGCCGGTGCGGAATCCGTGGGACGGCGCGCGGTCGGCGGGCGGGTCGAGCGGTGGCTCGGCCGCCGCCGTCGCGACCGGCATGGGGCTCGCCTCGATCGGCACCGACACGGGCGGCTCGATTCGCATCCCCGCGGCCGTGTGCGGGTGCGTCGGCCTCAAGCCCACGACTGGCGAGTTGCCGACCGGCGGGATCGTGCCCCTGAGCTGGACGCTCGATCACGTCGGGCCGCTGGCTCGCTCGGTCGCCGACGCGTGGCTGCTGTTCCACGCGATGGCGGGGACGCCGAATCCCGCGGCGCTGGCGCTCGATCGCCCGTCGGCGGGCGGGCTGCGCCTGGGCCTGCCGAGGCCGTACTTCCTCGACATCCTGGACGACGCGGTCCGCGCGGCGTTCGAGCGCGCGTGCGCGCAGCTCACGAGGGCCGGCGTGACGGTGGCGGATCGCGCCGTCCCGCACGCGGCCGACACCGGCACGGTCTACCTTCACCTGCAGTTGCCGGAGGCGTCGGCCTATCACGCGCCGATGCTCGAATCTCACCCCGAGCTGTATACGCCACCGGTCAGGCAGCGCCTCGAGATGGGGCGCTACGTGATGGCCGAGGATTACGCCCGCGCCGGCGTGGGCGCCCGCGCCCTGACCCGGGAAGTCGACGCGGCGCTCGAAGGGGTCGACGCGCTCGTATTGCCGACCGTGCCGATCGTGGCGCCGCCACTCGGCAAGACGTCGCTCGTCTTCGGCGGTGCGAAGCACCCGGTCCGAGCGCTGATGCTGCGCCTGACGCAGTTGTTCGACGTCACCGGCCATCCCGCGATCACGCTTCCCTGCGCGCGGTCGGCCGATCGCCTGCCGGTCGGCCTGCAGCTCGTCGGCCGGCGTGGCCGGACGGCGGAGCTGCTCCTGCTCGCCGCCGCGATCGAGCGAGAGTTGGCCGGGCAGGACTGACGGCAGGCCTAAAGGCCCGCCCT
>PMKG01000275.1:454-5242 GCA_003157675.1 Acidobacteriota bacterium | reverse complement strand
CATCCCGCCCGACGTGGCGCTGGTCGACTGGGCGCGGGCGGCCCTCGCCGACTCGCCCCGGTTCTTCGACGCGCCTCCGACCGACGACTTCTCGTGGGAAGTGGAGTCCGCCGGCGATCGGACCTGCGCGGGAACCGTGATGTTCCCAAGCGTGATGACGACACCCCACGCCGAGAACAACACGGTTTACGCGCGCCTGTTCCCGGCGCCGCGCCTCACGGGGGGCCGCGAGGACCGGCGCCGCGCGGTCGTGGTGCTGCCGCAGTGGAACGGGGACGCCGATGCGCACGTCGGTCTGTGCCGGCTGCTGGCGCGGTTCGGCCTGAACGCCCTGAGGCTGAGCCTGCCCTATCACGACCGGCGCATGCCGCCGATCCTCCATCGCGCGGATTTCATCGTGAGCGCCAACGTCGGCCGGACGGTCCAGGTCTGCCGGCAGGCCGTGGTGGACGCCCGCCGGGCCGTGGCCTGGCTCGCCCGCGAGGGCTACGAGCGGATCGGCATCCTTGGGACCAGTCTCGGCTCGTGCCTGGCGATGCTGACGACCGCGCACGAACCGCTGATCCGTGCCGAGGCGCTCAATCACATCTCGCGGTACTTCGCCGACGTGGTGTGGGAAGGGCTCTCGACCGAGCACGTGCGTGCCGGCCTCGACGGCCACATCACGCTCGATCGGCTGCGCGAGTTGTGGATGCCGATCAGCCCGCAGGCGTACGTGTCGCGCGTCCGGGANNCGTCCGGGACGCGAACACTCTGCTCGTCTACGCCCGCTACGACACGTCGTTCCCCGCGCACCTGTCGCGCGCGCTCGTCGAGGAATTCGATCGGCTGGACGTCCCGTACCAACTGGCTGTGCTGCCGTGCGGCCACTACACGACGGGGCTGGCGCCGTTCAAGTACCTGGATGGGTACATCCTGACGAAATTCTTACTGAAGAACTTATGATGGCTGGCGGCTCGCGACTTGCGGCTGGCGGCCGTGTCCCCGACCCCTGATCCCCGATCCCTACAGGTATTTGAGCAGTCCCTTGATCGCCTCGAGCAGCGACGAGGCGAGCTCGCGGACGAGAGGGGTGACGTCGCCCTGGTTGACCGAGTTGGCCACGGTCACCGGGTCGGTAAAGACCAGCCAGATTGTCGCCGAGGCCAGGATGGCCGCGACGATGGCAACCGTGCCGAAAAGGCTGAGGCTGGTTCGGCCGAAGCCGCTCATGCGACGTCCAGTGTAGCACCGCGCACGCTGGTTAGACGTTCGGGAGGCTCAACAGGTTCGGCTCGCCCCCGGGCCCCCCGCGGACCACGCCGGAGAGCACTCGGTCTCCTGGACCTCGGCGCTCATCCGGATCGGCTCGCCGAGGCCCAGGCCGGCGAGGCCGGTCTCGACCGACTCCAGGTCACCCACCACCGCCACCGTCATCCGCGCGGGATCCAGGCGCGTGGCCGCCTCGGCGACGGCGTCGAGGTCGACGCCGCGGACGAGCGGCACGAACTGTTCCAGCGTGTCGTCGGGCAGCTCGTACAGCGTGAGCTGGGCCAGGCCTCGCGCGATCTGCCCGGCCGTCTCGAAGCTGCGCGGATAGCCCCGCGTCAGCGCCGCCTTGGCCATGTCGAGTTCGGCGGGCGTCGCCGGCCGCGGGCCGGTGATGGCCCGGACCTCGCTCATCACTTCGCGCACGGCGTCGGCGGTTGCGGCCGTCTGCACCGCCGTCTGAATGACGAACGGCCCTGGGGCGCGCCTGAATTCGAACCCGCTCCTGACACCGTAGGTGAACCCCTTGTCCTCGCGCAGGTTCAGGTTGAGACGGCTGACGAACTGTCCGCCCAGGATCATGTTGAATACGAGCAGCGCGGCGTAGTCCGGCGTGAGGCGCGGCACGGCCACCTGGCCGATCCGGACCTCGGACTGTGCGGCCCCGGGCCGGTCGACAATCGCGATCGGGGCTGTTGGCCGCTGCGGCGCCGCAAGCGTCATCACGCTCGGCGCGAGGCCGACCTCCGCGGCCGACCCGGCGGACCGGTCCTCCCAGTGCAGGAACGCGCGCTCGACGGCACCGGCGAGTTCGTCGTGCGTCGCGTCGCCGACGGCGACGATGGTGGCAAGCGTTGGCCGCCAGATCTCCCGGTGGAAGCGCCTCACGTCATCGACGTGGGTGGCGTCGAGCCCGCGCATGGTACCGAGCGGCAGGCGTCCGTAGGGATGGCCGTCGTACAGCAGGCGCGCCAGTGCGAGGTCGGCGACGGCCGGCGCGATCTTTCGCATCTGCCGGAGGCGGTTCACCCGCAACTCGCGGACTCGGTCGAAATCCGCGCCAGTCAGGTTCGGACCGACCACGATGTCGCTGAGCAGCGCGAGCGCGTCGTCGGCGAAGCGCGGCAGCGTCAGCAGCGAGAGCACGGTCGCGTCGGCGCCGACTTCGGTCTCGAACTGCGCGCCCATCGACGTCAGGGCGTCCTCGACGTCGAGGGCCGAGCGCGAGCCGCTGCCCTCGTCCAGCATGTCGGCCGTCAGCGCCGCGAGGCCCGGCTTGTCGAACGGATCGGTGGCCGCGCCCGACGACAGCAGGAGCGCGAACGACAGGACCGGGACGCCCCGGTGCTCGACCGTGCAGACGCCCAGGCCGTTGGACAAACGGCGCCGGGAGACCTCGGGAAAGCGCAGGACCGGGTCGGCGCCAGGCACCGGCAGTCGGGAGCGGTCCACGGGGCTCACGAGCACACCACCTTCGTCGAGTCCGGCAGCGCCAGATCGAGCCGGCCGTGCGGGACGACGCTCACCGCCACGCGCGGGGAGCCGACGAGGACGCCGCGCGCCGCCCGTGTCACCGACGACGACGTCGCGTCGCGGTATCGCTGCAGATCCTGGCCGAAGTACCCCGGATCGCCGAGCATCACGTTGTACTGGTTGAGCTGGTCCGACTTGCCGCCGAAGCCGCCGACCGTCTGCACGCGGTAGATGAACTGGGCCTCGGCCTGCGCGAGGCTCCGTCGCATCTCGCTCTCGGTCGGCCCCGACTCGGCGAGCCGCACCACCTCGGCCTCGATGGCCGCCTCGAGTTCCGCCAGATCGTGGCCGGGCGCAGCCGTCGCGACGATCTGGAAGCAGCTGCATAGCTCGCGCGAGTGCTGCATCGCCATCACGTCGGTGGCCAGGCGGCTCTCGTAGACCATCGTCTTGTAAGTACGGGAACTCTTGCCGTCGCCGAGGATGTCGGCCACGAGATCGAGGTCCGCGTCGCCGGGCGCGAACATCGCCGCCGACACCCAGGTCAGGTAGAGACGCGGGAGCTCCACGCCGTCTTCCATCACCAGGCGGCCCGCGCGCACGTCGCGCTCGTCGTGAGTGACGACGTCGGTCGCCGGCCCGGCGTCGAGGGGGCCGAAGTACGCCTCGACCAGCGGCAACACCGCGTCGGGATCGACGTCCCCCGCTAGCGCCAGCGACGCGTTGGCCGGGTGGTAATGGCGGCTGAAGAACGCGCGCACGTCGTCCAGGCTCGCCGCGCGGAGGTCGTCGGGGCTGCCAATCGTCAGCCAATGGTAGGGATGGCCGGGTGGAAACAGCGCGCCGACGATCGCCATGCCCGCCATGCCATAAGGGCGGTTCTCGTAGTTCTGGCGCCGCTCGTTGAGCACGACGTCGCGCTGGTTCCGGAACTTCTCCTCGGTGAGCGCCGGCAGGAGGTGGCCCATCCGGTCCGACTCCATCCACAGCGCCAGTTCGAGCGCGCCCGTCGGCACGACCTCCCAGTAGTTGGTCCGGTCCGTGTTGGTGGAGCCGTTCAGGACCGCGCCCGCCTGCTGGAGCGGTTGGAAGTAGCCGTGGTCGTAGTGGGCCGAACCCTCGAACATCAGGTGCTCGAACAGGTGCGCGAACCCCGAGCGCCCGGGCTGCTCGTCTTTCGAGCCGACGTGATACCAGAGGTTCACCGCCACGATGGGACAGCGGTGGTCTTCGTGTATCAGTACCGGCAGGCCATTTGGAAGCGTGTGCTTCGTGTACGCGATGTCCATCGTCTCTGTATTCAACGCTATCACGTCTGGCGGACCGGTGTCCCGGACCATGCACTCTTCGGCAGAGCAGGGCTGAAGCCCTGCTCCGTCTGAGGATGCCAGGCCGCGTTGTCAGGACCGGATGTAGGGCGGCCCTTTAGGCCTGCCGAGGCCCACCCGCCCGCTTTGGTCTGGTGCGGTCCAGCCAGATCGGAGATGATGGTCGGGCCTCCGGAACCCAATTTATCGTGCGTCTCGAACCCGACACTCCCGGACTCCGCCCCGCGCGCCCGTGGCTGATGCTCGCCCTGCTCGCCGCGGGCGAGTTCCTCGGCATGACGCTGTGGTTCTCGGCGACGGCGGTCACGCCGGCGCTGGTGGCCGAATTCCGGCTGTCGACCGGCCAGACCGCCTGGCTGACGATGGCCGTGCAGGGCGGCTTCGTCGCGGGCACGCTGATCAGCGCGCTGCTGAACGTGGCCGACTTGCTCAAGGCCCGCCGGCTCTTTGCCGCAGGCTGCGTGCTGGGCGCGGTGGCCACGGCCGCGATCACGCGCGCGCACGGGCCGGCCGAGGCGATTCTGCTGCGCTTCGTCACCGGCTTCGCGCTGGCCGCCGTGTATCCGACCGGGCTCAAGATCGCCGCCGGGTGGTTCCTGAAGCGGCGCGGGACCGGACTGGCGGTCCTGGTCGCGGCGCTGACGATCGGCCAGGCCTTCCCGCACCTGCTCGCGTCGGTGGCCGGCCCGGCCGGCTGGCGCACGCTCTTGCTCGTGACCGCCTCGCTGGCTCTCGTGGG
>PMKG01000275.1:0-413 GCA_003157675.1 Acidobacteriota bacterium | reverse complement strand
CGGGGCTTTCGGGTGCCTCGCGGCGGGGCTGGCCGCCGATCGGGTCGGCAAGGCCAGGGTCGCCGGCATGGCGCTTCGCGTCTCGGGGCTGTGCGCGGCGCTCGCCGCGCTGGTCTTCGGCAGCCACCCGGTGTGGCTCTACCTGTTCGTCGCGGTGTGGGGCACGGCGGTGGTCGCCGACTCGGCCCAGTTCTCGGCGCTCGTCGCCGACGCCAGCCCACCGGAGTACGTCGGCACCGCGCTCACCGTCGAAACCTGCAGCGGCTACCTGCTGACGATGCTCACCATCCGCGTCGTGCCGTCGCTCGCGGTGGTGGTCGGCTGGCGATGGGTGTTCCTGGCGCTCGTCCCGGGGCCGGTGTTCGGCGCGTGGGCAATGGAGCGGCTCAAGGCTCAGGGCTCAGGGCTCAAGG
>PMKG01000042.1 GCA_003157675.1 Acidobacteriota bacterium | reverse complement strand
GACCGCCCGGCCGTCGATGCGGTTGCCGCCCCGGTGCGCGGGCTACAACTTGGGACCGTTCGGCGCGGGAGCGTTCGCGGCCGGCTTGACCTCGGCCTTCGGCGGGTCGGCCGGCTTGACGGGCTCCGACTTGTGCTGCATGTCCACGCTGCCGCGGAAGTGCGCGCCCTCGGCGATCGCCACGCGAGGCGCGACGATGTTCCCGTCGACCGACCCGTTGTCGCGGATGTCGACCTTCTCGCTGGCCGTCACGTTGCCGGTCACCTTCCCGAGCACGACGACCGCCTTGGCGAAGATCTCGGCCTTGATTCGGCCGTGCGGACCGATGGTGAGCACGTGTTCCTTCAGCTCGATCGTCCCGTCCACGTACCCTTCGACCGTCAGGTCCTCGCTGCCGTTCAACTCGCCCTTGATGACGACGGACTTCCCGATATTGACCACGTCCCGGGACTCAACGTGCCGACGCGTGTCAGCGTCGGGCCCGTGTCCCGCCGCTGCTCCCGACTGCACACCCGGCCCGGCCGGCTGCGGCGTCTCACGCCCGGTCGACGGCTTGACGCTCTCGTCACGCTTCCACATGATGTCCCTCCGGTACCTCGGCCGGCCCGACGGGCCTCCTCACGAGGAGATGCCGATCGGCGCGGCGGCCGTCCGCGTGCTGATGCAGAGAACTGGGGCCAGTATATGGGACCGATCCCGGGTTGTCCACACCTGTCCCGACGGCGTTCGGGCCGCCTCCGGCCTTCTCACCAGGCGGCGATGCTATGATCGAAGGGGCCCCGCAGCCAGCACGCATGACCACCCGGATCTACCTCGATCACAACGCCACGACCCCGCCCGCGCCTGCCGTGGTCGACGCCATGAGCCGGGCGCTTCGCGAGGAGTTCGGCAACGCCTCGAGCATCCACGCGTTCGGCCAGCGCGCCAAGGCGGCCATCGACGATGCGCGGACCGATGTCGCGCGCCTGATCGGGGCCGAGCCAGCCGACGTCGTGTTCACTGCCAGCGGGACGGAGTCCGACAACATCGCGCTGCGTGGCGTGCTGGACGCGGCCCACCCGTCGCGGACGCGGCTCCTGGTCAGCGCCGTCGAGCACGAAGCCGTCCTGAACACCGCGAAGGCGATCGGCCGCCGCGGTCTGCCCGTGACGATTCTGCCGGTTGACGCCGACGGGCTCGTGACCTCGTCGGCGCTCGAAGCCGCGCTGGGGCACGACGTGGCGCTGGTCTCGATCATCACGGCCAACAACGAGACCGGAGTCATCCAGCCGGTGCCGGCCCTCGCGACCATCGTTCGGCGAAGCGGTGCTCTCTGTCACACCGACGCCGTGCAGGCCGTCGGCAAGATCGCCATCGACGTCGTGGCGCTCGGCGTCGATCTGCTGTCGCTCGCGGCCCATAAGTTCGGCGGACCCAAGGGCGTGGGCGCGCTGTGGATCCGCCGGGGCACGCCGCTCGCCGGGGTCATCACCGGCGGACGGCAGGAGCGCAACCGCCGAGCGGGCACCGAGAACGTCCCGGCGATCGTGGGCATGGGCGTCGCGGCCAGGCTGGCACTGACAGGACTGGCGGCCGACGCCGCGCGGATCGGCGGCCTGCGCGATCGCCTCGAGGCAGGCATAATCGCGAAGGTGCCGGGCGCGCGAGTCAACGCCGGCAGCGCCGCCCGCGTGCCCAATACGACCAACATCGCGTTCGACCGCGTGGAAGCCGAGTCGCTGCTCATCGCGCTCGACCTCGAGGGCATCGCGGTGTCCACCGGGTCGGCCTGTTCGTCCGGCACGCTCGAACCATCCCACGTGCTTCGCGCGATGGGATTCCCGCACGGCCGCGTCCAGTCCTCGATCCGCTTCAGCCTCGGGACGACCACCACGCCCGATGAGATCGACCGCGTGCTGACCGTGCTGCCGGCCGTCGTGCAGCGGCTGCGCGCCGTGCGATGATGGGGGTCATGCCCGACCAGGTTCCGCGGCGGATCGTCGTCGCCATGTCGGGGGGCGTCGATTCGTCGGTGGCTGCCGCCATACTCCAGCAGGAAGGCTGGGAGGTCGTCGGCCTTTCGATGCAGCTCTACGACCAGAGCGAGGGGCGCGTCGCCTTCGGATCCTGCTGCACGCTCGACGACCTCAACGACGCCCGCCGCGTCGCGGCGGCGCTCGGCATTCCGCACTACATCGTCAATCTCGAGCGCCGATTCCAGGAGACGGTCGTCGCGAACTTCGTGGACGAGTATCTCGCGGGCCGCACGCCGCTGCCATGCGCGCACTGCAACAGTGAATTGAAGTTCGCGGAATTGCGGCACCGCGCGACCGCCCTCGGCGCCGAGGCGGTCGCGACGGGACACTATGCTCGGGCGGAGTTCGAGCCTTCAGCCGGACGCTGGCGGCTCCTGCGCGGCGTGGACCCGGCCAAGGATCAGTCGTATTTCCTCTTCTCGCTGACGCAGGAGCAACTGGCCCACGCGGTCTTCCCCCTCGGCGGACTGCGCAAGACCGAGGTGCGGGAGAAGGCCAGGGAGCTGGGCCTGCGCGTGGCCGAGAAGCGGGACAGCCAGGAGATCTGCTTCGTGCCCGGCAGCGATTACGCCGCGGTGGTCGAGCAGCGGGCGCCCTCCCCCATCCCGCGCGGCTTCATCGTCAACGACGCCGGCCGCGCGCTTGGGCGGCACGACGGGATTCACCATTTCACCATCGGCCAGCGAAAGGGGCTCGGCGTCGCCGCGGCCACGCCCCTCTATGTGATCCGGATCGAGGCGGCCACGAGCACCGTCGTCGTCGGATCGCGCGAGCAACTCGAGAGCAGGACGCTCGAGGCGACAGGCGTGAACTGGATTGCGGGCACCGAGCCATCCGGCGAGGTCCAGGCCAGCGCGCAGATCCGGTATCGCCACCCCGCGGCGCCGGCGACGATCGTCCCGCTCGGCCGGGGCCGCGTGCGCGTGCGGTTCGCTGCCCCCCAGCCGGCGATCACGCCCGGGCAGGCCGTGGTCTTCTACGATGGCGACGAGACGCTGGGCGGAGGGTGGATTGAGGGTTAGACGGCGGTTGCCCTGCGCTCGGCGTGGAGTTCGGCCTCGACGAACCGTTCGGCGTCGAGCGCGGCCATGCAGCCGGATCCGGCGGCCGTGATCGCCTGGCGGTACACGTGATCCTGCACGTCTCCGCAGGCGAACACGCCGGGCATGCTGGTGCGCGTGCCGTCGTGGGTGACCAGGTAGCCGTTCTCATCCATCTCGAGCTGGCCCTTGAAGAGCGACGTGTTCGGCGTGTGCCCGATCGCCACGAACACGCCGTCCACCGGCAGCTCGCTCCGCTGGCCGGTTACCGTGTCGCGCAGCAACAGCGCGGTGACGACGCCGCCCCCGCCGAGGACCTCTTCGACGACCGAGTTCCAGCGGAACTCGATCTTCGGATTGCTCACGGCCTTGTCCTGCATGATCTTCGACGCCCGCAGCTCCTCGCGGCGGTGGATGAGCGTCACCCTCGAGGCGAACCTGGTGAGGTAGATCGCCTCCTCCAGCGCGGAGTCGCCGCCGCCGACCACGGCAATCGGCCTCTGGCGGTAGAAGAACCCGTCGCACGTCGCGCAGGTCGAAACGCCCCGGCCCATCAGCTGGCGCTCCGACGGCAGGCCGAGCAGGCGGGCCGACGCGCCGGTGGCGACGATGACGGCGCGGGCGCGGAACTCGGCCGTCTCGGTCGTGACGGTGAACGGCCGCCTGCCGAAGTCGACGGAGGTCACCGTCCCCTGGACGAACTCGGCCCCGAAGCGCTCCGCCTGCGCGCGCATTGAGCCCATCAGCTCCGGGCCCATCACCCCGTCGCTGAAGCCCGGGAAGTTCTCGACGGCCGTGGTCAACATGAGCTGGCCGCCGGCGTCGAACCCCTCGACGATCAGCGGCACAAGGTCGGCTCGCGCCGCGTAAATGGCCGCCGTCAGCCCCGCCGGACCCGACCCGATGATGATGACGTTTCGCGAGTCGCCCATGTTAGCGCCGGATTATACGTGACTATCGATCATGCGCTTGAGCGTGCCCTTGTCGACCGCGCCAACCACGCTGTCGACGAGCGCGCCGTCCTTGAAGATCATCAGCGTCGGAATCCCGCGAATGCCGAACTGCGTCGGCACGCTCGGGTTCTCGTCGACGTTCATCTTGGCGACGATGAGCTTGCCCTCATATTCCGCCGCCAGCGCATCGACGGTCGGCCCGAGCCGCAAACACGGCTGACACCACTCCGCCCAGAAATCCACNNCGACTTGACGAGCTCCTCGAATGAAGAATCGGTCGCCGTCTGAATCAACTCGGATGCCATCGCTGCTCCCTCTGCGCGTCTCGAGCCCACAACCCGGGAGGCTCGACCTCCCATTGTCTCAGAGATTCACGTCTGCGGTCCGACGTTACTCACACGCGGGGCTCAGACTTCAGTCTCGCCCGGNNTCGCCGCCTCGTATACGTTGGCGTACGCGGCGGCCGACGCGTCCCAGGAGAAGTCCTTCGCCATCCCGGCGCGCTGGAGAGCCCGCCACGCCTCCGGTCTATGCCAGAGGTCCAGTGCCTTCTGCAAGGCACCCCGCAGCGCGTCCGGAGTATAGGCCTCGAACTTGAACCCCGTGCCCTCGCCCGTCCGCCGGTTCCAGTTCTCGACCGTGTCGTCGAGACCGCCGACCGCGTGCACCACAGGCACGGTGCCGTAGCGCAGGCTGTACATCTGGTTGAGACCGCAGGGTTCGAACCTCGACGGCATCAGGAAGATGTCGGCGCCAGCCTCGATCAGGTGCGCGAGGCGCTCGTCGAAGCCGAGGTGGTACGCCACCCGGTCCGGCGCCCGTTCGGCGAGCGCCCGCCACATGTCCTGGTATCGCGGCTCTCCGCTGCCGAGCACGACGAACGCCGCGTCGATAGCGAGCAGCCCGTCGCCGAGCGCCTCCACCAGGTCGAAGCCCTTCTGATCCACCATGCGCGACACGATCCCGATAACCGGCCGGTCCAGCGCCGGCCCCGTGGCGGGCCATCCGAGCGTCGCGAGAAGCGCGCGCTTCGACGCGCTCTTCAGCTCGAGCGAGTCGGGCCCATACGGCTGCGGCAGATACGGGTCGGCGCCCGGGTTCCAGGCATCGACGTCGATCCCGTTCAGGATGCCGCGCAGTTGCTGGCTCTTGCGCCGGAGGATCCCGTCGAAGCCAAAGCCGAACTCGGGCGTCTGGATCTCTTTCGCGTACCGCGGGCTGACCGTCGTCAGCATCTCGCTGAAGTTGATCCCCGCCTTGAGATAACTGAGCTTGCCCCAGTACTCGACGCCGTCGATGCCGAACAGCTCCCACGGCAGGTCGACGACCGGCATCCAGGCCGGAGGGAACAACCCCTGGAACGCGAGATTGTGAATGGTGAACACGGCCGCGGCCCGGCCGAGCGCGGGTTGGTTGCGAACCCGGGTCTTCAGGTACACGGGAACGAGCCCGGCCTGCCAGTCGTGCGCGTGGACGACGTCCGGCCCCACCCCGTCGCTCCCGCCGAAGTCGAGTGCGGCCCTGGCCAGGACGGCGAACCGCACCGCGTTGTCCGGATAGTCGGCATGGCCGACGCCGTATGGTTCAGGGCGTTGGTAGAGCTCCGGGCAATCCACCAGCACGGCGCGCGCCCGGTCGCCGAGCGCATGCTCCACGAACGTCACGTCGAAGGTCCGGCCGCCGAGCGTAATCGACTCGCGCCCGGCGATGGTGCCGCCCCCGAGGCCGCGGTAGCGCGGCAAGACCAGCGTCACCTCGTGGCCCAGTCGGGCCAGCGCCAGAGGCAGAGCGCCGGCCACGTCACCGAGGCCCCCGGTCTTGGCGAACGGCACCGCTTCAGACGCCACCATCAGGATCCGGCGGACGGGCATCGTCACCTCGAGTCTCAGTTGATCAGTCTATACCCGTCACCGGCTGACCTCCACGGGCCGGCCCGGTCCCGTCTCGCGCGCCCCGAAGCACGCGCAACAGCCCCTCCATGTCCTCGGGCATGCCGGAGGTGAACTCCACGTGGTGCGTCGTGGCGGGGTGCGTGAATCCCAGGCGGGCGGCGTGCAGCGCCTGCCGGCCGAACTCCGGCTCGCGGGCTTCGTCGCGGGGACGGGCAAAGCGGTACTGTCGCTCGCCGACGAGCGCGTGGCCGCGCGAGCCCGCCTGCACGCGGATCTGGTTCCGCTTGCCGGTCACGAGCGAGATCTCGACGAGCGACTGCCAGGTGAAGCGCTCGACGACGCGGTACCGCGCCTCCGCGTCTTTCGCCCGCTCCTCCTGCGCATGCGCACGCTTCTGGACCAGCCGGTCGGCGTCCCAGACGAGCCGATCCCGCCAGGTGCCGCTCGGTGGATCCGGAGTGCCGTTGACGACCGCCAGGTAGGTGCGCGTCGGCGTGCGGTTCTCGAACTGGCGTTTGAGCTCGTCGCGCGCGGCCGGCGTCAAGGCGAAGAGTACGAGACCGCTCGTATCACGGTCGATCCGATGAACGACGTAGGGGCGAATCCTCTTCTCCGACCGCAGGAGGTCGCCCACCATGTCGAACAGCGTGACCTCGGACGGCGCGTCTCCCGGCAACGGCTCGACCAGCCAGCCCGGCGGCTTGTCGACGACGAGCAGGTGGGAATCCTGGTAGACGACGCTGAGCGCGGACCGCGCCGCGACCACCTCACGGCTCCGGGGTCGCCCGCTGCCCGGCCTGTCGGGCCAGAAGCCGACGACGTCGCCCGGCCGCAGGCGCTGCGCGAGGTCTGCGTAGCTCAGTTCCTCTCCGTTGAGGAACACCTTGCCGCGTTCGACCGCGTCACGCGCCCGGCTCCGCGACCCCACCTCTGGTCGCGCCGCCAGCCAGGCGTCCAGGCGCCCGCCCGCTTCCGCGCCGGAGATCGTCCAGGTGGTCATGCTCAGAGGGTACAAGAAAAACCCCGGGGACCGAGCGGCCCCCGGGGCAAGAAGGCGGCTGGTGCCGCACCGGCGGCGCCAGTTCGCTCACGCGTCACTAGAACGACCAGCGGATCCCGAGCGTGATCTGCCGCGCGCCCTGTTGCGACGACGGCATTGTCGTGTATACCGTCGTTGAGATCCCCGTTACGGGGTTGGTCAACGAAGTCGACGGGAACCGGCCGACCTCACCCTGGATCGAGTTCTGGTTGAACGCGTTCATCAGGTCGAGGTAGAAACCGAACCGGTTGACGCCGTAGTTGATGACCTTCTCGAGCCGCAGGTCGGTCTGACTGAACCCCGGCACAAAGAACGGGTCGGTGCCGTGCGGTACGATGTTGTTGTAGATCGAGCCAGTCCAGCTCGTCCTGCTCTTCGAGACCAACGCATACGGCGCGTACGGCCAGCCGGACTCGTAACGCCAGTAGCCGTTGATCGACNNTGATCGACACCTCGATCTTCGGAATCAGGTAGCCGGCGAATAGCCTGATCATGTGCCGCCGGTCGTACCCGGTTGGCCCGCCGTCGTTGATGGACCCGTTCGGGGTTTCGAACTGCGAGCTCGAGATCCCGGCATACGTGCTGTTGCTGATCGTGCCCGTCGTCTTCGAGATGACCCAGGAGAACTGCGCCTGCCACCGGTTCTTCTGGGCGCGTTCGAGCACGAACATCAGGCCCCTGTAACTCCGTTCCGCAGTCACGACCTTCGGGGTCCCGTCGATGTTGAAGGTCACCGTGTCCGTGTTCTGGATGAGGAATACCGGCACGTTCACCGGATTGGTCCACTTGTAGTACGGCACGGTCGTAATGCTGCTGCCCAAGGGGTTCGCGAAGCCGGCGTGCGTCGCGTCCCAGGCCGACAGCCCGAGCGACTGAGTGCTCCACTGCCCGCCAACGAGCTCCGAGTTCACGAAGTTGTGCCAGTCACGGGCGATCCCGGTGACCGTCAGCTTGAACTGCTTCATGAACTGCTGCTCCCACGACGCGTTGAACTCGGTGACCTCGGGGTGCTTGATGTTGTTGGTGTCGACGTTGTAGGTCCTCGCGACGGTCTTGCCGAGGTAGTACGACTCCCCATCCCAGTAGTAGTAGTTTGTCGGTGTCAGGCCCGGCACCGCCCGGCTCCACGACGAGAACACCGCGCCGTCGTAGAGCTTGCCGTAGTAGCCCCTGATGACCGAGGTGCCCTTGCCGCTCAGGTCAAATGCGAACCCGAGGCGCGGGCCGTAGGACCAGGTGTTGTACAGCGTCGCACCGGTCGTCGTGGCCTCACCGGCCACGTGGTCCACGCGCAATCCGAGTTTCAGCGTCAGGCGGTTCATGACCTTCCACTGATCCTGCGCGTAGTACGACTCCCGCTTGCTCTTGCCCTGCAGATCGTACGAGTAGCCGTACGCGCTG
Organism: Acidobacteriota bacterium; assembly: GCA_003157675.1. Taxonomy (GTDB): domain Bacteria; phylum Acidobacteriota; class Vicinamibacteria; order Vicinamibacterales; family Fen-181; genus FEN-299. Next base: position 63 of record PMKG01000042.1, on the reverse strand, counting down.
GACGGGGCACCGTAGTAGTCATAGTACTCGAGACCGCCGGAGTACTGGAATCGGTCGCGGATG
>PMKG01000396.1 GCA_003157675.1 Acidobacteriota bacterium | reverse complement strand
TTCGTGATCGACATGGCGTCGCTCGCGAAGGCGTAGCCACTCACAAGAGGGAGCAGACATGACACGCAGCGCGAACGCGACGTGGAAGGGTGGACTCAAGGACGGCCGCGGCAGCTTCAGCGTCGCGAGCGGCACGATCACGAATCAGAGCGTCACCTTCCGAACCCGCTTCGAGGACGAGCCGGGCACCAATCCGGAGGAGCTGATTGCCGCCGCCCACGCGAGCTGTTTCAGCATGGCACTCAGCGCGCAGCTCGGCGAACGCGGGATCACGCCCGATGCGATCGAGACGACGTGCACGGTCACGTTCGAGAACCTGACGCTGACGAAGAGCGTGCTGCAGACCACCGTGCGCGCTCGCGGGGCGGACAAGGCCAAGGTCGAGGAGGCCGCCGCCGCCGCGAAGGCCGGTTGCCCGATCTCGAAGGTGCTGAAGCTGGAGATCGTCCTGGAGTTGACGGTGGCGTGAGCCGGTGTCCGGCCCCCGCATCGACCAGCCGTCAGCGCGGTTGTCGAACGGTATCGCCTGGCGCGATTCCGGGAGGAGTCGCCGTGCCCACACGCGTCTGGATCGTCGCCTTGCTGCTGGTCACACCGCTGGCGTCTGGCGTCGCGTCCCCATTGAGCAGCCAGCGGAGAGCTTCAGCCACGCCCGCGACGTCGCTCGCCTCTCTGGAGCGGCAGACGCTCACCAGGGTGAACGACTACCGGGCCTCGAAGGGCCTCGTCGGTCTCAGGTGGAACGAGTCGATCGCCGAGCAGGCCCGCCGGCACAGCCTCGACATGGCGAGCGGCGTCACCGCGTTCGGGCACGACGGGTTCGACCGGCGGGTGCACGATTTCGCGAAGAGCGCGCCGTGGACGGGCGTGGCCGAGAACGTCTTCATGCTGCGGAACCTGCCGGACCCCGCCGGCGTCGCCGTCGGCGGATGGATCGACAGCCCCGGCCACCGCCGGAACATGGAGGGGGACTACGACCTGACGGGCATCGGCGTTGCCCGGGCGGAGGACGGTTCCCTCTACTTCACGCAGATCTTCGTCAAGTCCACGCGGACCCGCTAGACGAGATTGACCGCGCGCGAAGATCGGGTGCCTACGCGCCCTACCACAGCCACGCGAGCGGCACGAGGCCGGCGACGGCGAGAGCCAGCAAGAGAACCAGGCTCATGCGGCCCGTCCGGCGGTCGGACGCGGTGTAGGCGTAGAGGCCTTTGGCGACGTTGTTGCTGGCCGTCGCGATGAGTATCGCCACGGCCGCCGAGACGAGTGCCGTGTTCCGTCCTCCTGCCTGCGTCACCCCCATGATGAACGGGTCCACGTCGGTGATGCCCATCAGCGCGCCCAGCGCATAGAGGCCCAGGTGACCGAGGTGGGCGAGCGCCAGTTGCGTGGCGACCAGCATGGCGACGAACAGCAGCGCGAAGAGCGAGGCGGCGCCCAGATCGAGCGGGTTCTTCGGAGAGACCAGCTGGCCTTCCTCACCCATCGTGCCGTCGGACACGCGCGACCAGATCCAGCCGGTCGCGATCGCCGCGGTCGCCAGCAGGAGGAACGGCGCGCCGAGGATCGACAGCAGCCCCGGGTTGAACAAGCCGACCAGCACGGCCAGCCGCAGGTACATCACCCCTGAGGCGACGAGCGTCCCCCCGGACAACAGGTGTGGGCGCGCCTCCCGCGCCGCGCGCCGCGCCAGCACCAGCGTCGTCGCCGTCGACGAATAGGCCCCGCCGAGCACGGCCGAGAGCACCACGCCGCCGCGCCCCCGCGTCACTTGCTGGATGACGTAGCTGCCGTAGGAGACCGAACTCACGGCCACAACGATGAGCCAGACCTGGAACGGGTTGATGCGGAAGGGCCCGAACTCCTGCCTCGGCAGGACCGGCAGGATGACGGCCGTCAGCAACAGGAAGGTCGTGAAGGTGAGGATCTCGTCCGACGCGATCCGCTTCGTCAATCCCTCGAGCGCCGACTTGAGCTCCAGCAGGAACAAGCCCGAGACGCTGAGCGCCGTCGCCACCCAGATCGCGTCGCGAGCGACCAGCGCGCCCGCGAGGTAGGTGGCGAGCGCCGAGATCTCCGTCGTGACGCCGGCCGTCGCCGTCGTCTGGAGCTTGTGCCAGTAGGAGATCCACAGGAAGCCGGCTACCGCCGCGAGGCCGATCACCACCGGCAGGACCTGGTTGCCCGACAGGTAGGCCGTCGCGTAGCCGACCAGCCCGATGAGCGGGAACGTCCGGACGCCGCCGAACGAGTACTTGCCGCCGGCGGTCTTTCGTTCCTCGCGTTCGAGCCCCACGAGAAACGAGAGGAACAGCACCAGGACGATCTTGACGGCGTCCGGCGTCAGCATCCCCTCGACGCTGCCCATGATGGGCCTAGTCTACCGCCGAATCCGCCACGAACGGCCATGATTCCGATACCATTGATCGATGTCGCTGCCGGTGGTCCTCCGCGCCCTCGCCCATCGCAACTTTCGACTGTTCGTCGCCGGGCAGCTCACTTCGCTCATCGGCACGTGGATGCAGATGGTGGCGCAGGGGTGGCTGGTCTACCGATTGACCGGGTCGTCGCTGCAGCTCGGACTGGTCGGTTTCGCCTCTCAGATCCCGGTGTTCCTGCTGTCGACGGCCGGAGGGGTGATCGCGGACCGGTGGCCACGCCGCCGCGTCCTCATCCTCACGCAGTCGGCCATGATGCTGCTGGCCTTCATCCTCGCGGCGCTGACGATGACCGGCGAGGTGAGGATGTGGCACGTGTTCGTGCTGGCGACCCTGCTCGGCGCGGCCAACGCCGTCGACATGCCGACCCGGCAGGCGTTCGTCGTCGAGATGGTGGGCAAGGCCGATCTCTTCAACGCCATCGCCCTCAACTCGTCGATGGTCAATGGCGCGCGGCTCGTGGGCCCGGCGGTGTCCGGCGTGCTGGTGGCGGCCGTGGGCGAGGGCTGGTGCTTCCTGCTGAACGGCGCGAGCTTCCTGGCGGTCATCGCCGGCCTGGCGATGATGCGCGTGCCCAGGGCGGTGCGCCAGGCGGACACCGGCAGCGTCATCGGGCGGGTCGCGGAGGGGTTCGGCTACGTGGCGAGGACGCCGCCCATCCGGGCGCTCCTGCTCCTGCTTGGATCGGTGAGCCTGATGGGGATGCCCTACACCGTACTGGGCCCGGTCATCGCAGAGAAGGTCCTCCACGGCGGGCCGAGCGCCTACGGCCTGCTGATGTCGGCGGCCGGGGTCGGCTCGCTGGCCGGCGCCGCTGCGCTGGCGGCCAAGCGCACGACCCGGGGACTGCTGCGCTGGACGCCGACGGCCGCGGCCGGCTTCGGCCTCGCGCTCATCCTCTTCTCTCTGTCGCGTGTCCTCTGGCTCTCGGTGGCGCTGCTCGTTCCGGCCGGCTTCTGCATGATGGTCCAGATGGCCTCGGCCAACACGCTCATCCAGTCGATGGTGCCCGACCGCCTGCGCGGGCGCGTGATGGCGGTCTACGCCATGATGTTCCTGGGGATGACGCCGTTCGGGTCGCTGCTCGCGGGCCTGCTCGCGCACCCGCTGGGCGCCCCCGCCACCGTCGCCGTCGGCGGAATGGCCTGCGTGGCCGCGGCGGCCGTGTTCGCGTGGCGCCTGCCCGGTTTCCGCCCGCTGGCGCACGCGCTGCTCGAGCACCAGCGCGGCTTGGAGGACGCCAAGCTGTGAGACAATGACCTGCCCCCGGATCCTCCCGCGAGGCCGTCATCATGTTCAGGATCGAAGAGTCGTTCGACACGCAACTGCTGGCGGTGCAGAAGAACCGGCCGGTGGTGGTCTTCACCGAGCCGCTGGACCCGAGGGTTCTCGAGGCGGTCTGCCATCTCACCCGGTTCATCAAGCCCGTGCTCCTCGCTCCCGAGGTCGAGGTGCGCCGGGCGGCCGCCCAGTTCCTGGGCCACCTCGACCCGTCGCGCGTCGCGTACTCACTGAGCGAGTGCGCGTACGTGGACACCGCCCAGCGGCCGGACCTCGTCGACGAGTTCAGCGCGGATTGCCTGACGCACCCCGACTGCCGCCGCGACGTCCAGAACGCCGAGGAGGCGCGCCGCGCGGTCGCCTCGTCCGGTCTGTTCGGCGTCTACGCCGTCCACCTCGGGCATGCCGACATGGTGGTCGGCGGCGCCTCGCACGCCCCGCGGCAGTTCTTCCGTCCGATGCTGGCGCTGCTCGCCAACCGGCCGGTCGTCTGCGAGGTCGGCATCTTCGTTCTGCCCGACGACTTTCCCGAGGGCTACTACCCGCACAACATCGTCGTCTTCGGCGACGTGGGCGTGAACGCGGTGATGACGCCGGAGATCCTGGCCGAGGTGGCGGTGGGCACATGCGCCGCGGCGCGCGACCTGATTCCCGAGGACGTCCTCCCCGAGATCCACGGCGCGATCGTGTCGTACTCGCACCGCGGGTCGGACGAAGGCCCGTCGCCCGAAATGGTGCGCCGCGCCATCGAGATCATCCCCGACCTGCTGGCCAGGCGCGTGCAGAGCGGCGCGCGCTACGCGAGCATCCGGATCACCGGCGAGGTCAAGTTCAGCGCGGCGATCTCGAGGCGGTCGGCCGAGCTGTACGGAATGAATGGCCTCTCCGGCGGGACCAACGTCATCATCAGCCCGAACCTCGAAACCGGCAACCTCCTCTACCACCTTTACGCGGCGCGGTTCCCAACGGCCAAGAAGTTCACGGTCATCTTCGGCGTGGCATTCCGCGGCGTCGACCTCGCCATCGACTGCACGCCAGAAGACGTCCGGCTCGCGGTCAAGGCGACGGTCCTCCGCCTGCAGCGCGACGGCCGGTGGGCCCGCACGCCCAAGGACACCTTCTTCCGCCGGCATCGGGTCCTCGTCGTCAATCCCGGTTCGACGTCGACGAAGATCGCCGTGTACGAGGCCGACCAGGAGATCTGGACACGCGAGATCCAGCACACCAGCGAGGAGCTGGCCGCGTTCGCGGGCCGGCGGATCACCGACCAGTACAACTTCCGCCGCCAGGCGGTCCTGCACGCGCTCGGTGAATTCGGACTGACCGTCGACGACCTCGACGCGGTGTGCGGGCGCGGCGGATTGCTCCGACCGCTGCCCCACGGCACCTACCGCGTCGACCAGGCGATCCTCGACGACCTCCGGGCCGGCGTCTGCGGCGACCATGCCTCGAACCTCGGCGCCCTCATCGCGCACGAACTGGCCGCGCCGGCCGGCAAGCCGGCGTTCATCGTCGATCCGGTCGTGGTGGACGAGGTGCCGTCGCGGGTGAAGATTACCGGCGTCAAGGAGCTGCCGCGGCGGGTCGTCAGCCACGCGCTCAATCAGATCGCCTCGGCCCGGCGCTACGCGCAGGAGCATGAGACCTTCTACGAGAACGTGAACGCCATCGTCTGCCACCTCGGGGGCGGCATCTCGGTCGGCGCGCACTGCCGGGGCCGGTACATCGACGTCAACAACGGTCTCGACGGTGAGGGGCCCTTCTCGGCGGAGCGTTCGGGCAGCCTGCCGACCGGCCAGCTGATCGACTTGTGCTTCTCCGGCAAGTACACGAAGACCCAGATGCGGCACCTGAACAAGGGGGCCGGTGGCCTCGTCGACCTGCTCGGCACCGCCGATTTGCGCGAGGTCGAGCGCCGCGTGGCCGGCGGCGACGCGTGGGCCGCCGACGTGTTCGACGCCCTCGCCTACCAGGTGGCCAAGGCGGCGGCCGCGCTGCTGCCGGCGTTCGAGGGGCAGCCGGTCGATCGCGTCATCCTCACCGGCGGCATGGCTCGTTCCGAGCTGCTGGTCAAGCGCCTCGAGTACTACCTCTCCGGCATGCCGTGCGGCGTCACCGTCTATCCGGGCGAGAACGAAATGGTGGCGCTCGCCAAGGGCGCGCTGCGCGTGCTCTACGGCAAGGAGCCGGCGCGCGAGTACGCGCCGGCCGAGGCCGTCGTCCGATGATCCAGNNCCCGGCGGTCAGAACGTCAACAAGGTGGCGACGGCGGTCGAGTTGCGCTTCGACATCGGCCGCGCCGCGCTGCCCGACGACGTGAAGGCGAGGCTGCGGGCGCTCGGCGGGTCCCGCGTCACCGATGACGACGTGCTCATCATCGACAGTCGCGAGCACCGGACGCAGGGACAGAACCGCGCGGCCGCACGCGAGCGTCTCGTCGCCCTCGTGCGCGCCGCGAGCCGGCGCCCGCGCCGGCGCCTCGCGTCCAAGCCGACCGCCGGCGCTTGCGAACGGCGGATCGCCACCAAGAAGCTCCGGGGCCGGATCAAGGCGGGTCGGGGCCGTCCCCCCGATGACGACGCGACCCGGTGATGACGCCGCGAGAGCTCGTCAGGCGGACGCTTCATTACGACTCCCCTTCCAGGGTCCCCCGACAGGCCTGGGTCACGCCCTGGGCCGAGCGGCACTTCCCCGACGTGGCCGCCCGGCTCCGCGCCGAGTTCCCCGACGACATCGTCACCGCGCCGGCTCTGTACCTGGATCCGCCGCCGGTTGTCGGCCACCCGCACAAGGCCGGTGTGTACGTTGACGAATGGGGGTGTCGGTTCGAGAACCCGTACGACGGCCTGCTGGGCCTCGCGCGCGATCCGCTGATCGCTCGGTGGAGCGACGCCGACCGGTTCCGGACGCCCGATCGACTTCTGGCGGTCGATGTCGGGGCCGTCAACGCGTTCTGCGACGCCACCGATCGGTTCGTGCTGGCGGGCACGCTCGTGCGGCCGTTCGAGCGGCTCGGCTTCCTGCGCACGATGGAACAGGCGCTCGCCGACCTGGTCGCGCCGTCGCCCCCGTTCCTCGATCTTCTCGAGCGGATCGCGCGCCACTACCAGGCCGAAGTCGAGGCCTGGGCGTCGACGCGCGTCGACGCCGTGCTCATCATGGACGACTGGGGGGCACAGGACCGGCTGCTGGTGTCGCCCGACGTCTGGCGCCGGGTGTTCAAGCCGATCTACCGGGAGTTCTGCCGGGCGGCGCACCGCGCCGGCAAGTTCGTCTTCATGCACTCCGACGGATTCATCCTCGACATCGTCGGCGACCTCGTCGAGATCGGCGTCGACGCGTTGAACAGCCAGATGGCCTGCATGGGCATCCCGGCGCTCGGGCGGTTCCGTGGCCGCCTCACCTTCTGGGGCGAGATCGATCGGCACGCGGTGCTCTCGATCGGCTCGCTTTCAGGCGTGCGCCGCGCCGTCGAGGAGGCGCACGCGACCCTCTCGGCCAATGGCGGCGTCATCGCGCAGTGCGAGTTCGGGCCCGGCGTTCGCCCCGAGAACGTGATCGAACTGTTTCGGTGCTGGGAGTCGATCAGTCGCGCCGGCTGAGCCGCGGTCCGGCTGCCGAGCTGCGTCCGGCCGCGTAGGCGCCGGCCCCACGTTACAGCTATAATCCGCCGAATCGCCCGCGCGTCGCGGGCACCTGTGAGGACCGCCTGATGAACCGTCGCCGCTCTCTCCCCGTGCTGCTTCTGCTCTTTGTCGGCAGCGGCGCTGCCGCACTCGTTTACGAAGTGGTCTGGTTCCAGCTGCTCCAGCTCGTCATCGGCGTCTCGGCGATCTCGCTGGGCGTGCTGCTCGGCACCTTCATGGGCGGGCTGTGCCTCGGCAGCGTGCTGTTTCCGCGGCTGGTGCCCGGCACGTATCACCCGCTGCGGGTCTACGCGCTCATCGAGGTGGCGATCGGCCTCATCGGGCTCCTCGTGCTGGTGGTCGTCCCGCTGGTGGCCGGCGTGTACACCGCATGGGCCGGCCCGGGGATGTTCGGGCTGATGATGCGCGCGGCCGCGGCCGGCATCTGCCTGCTGCCGCCGACGCTGCTGATGGGCGCCACGCTGCCGGCGCTCTCGCGCTGGGTGGAGTCGTCGCAGAAGGGGGTGTCCTGGATCGGCCTCTTCTACGCCGGCAATACCGCCGGCGCGGTCATCGGCAGCCTCGTGGCCGGCTTCTATCTGCTTCGCGTCTTCGACGTGCCAACGGCCACCTTCGTCGCGGTCGGCCTGAACGGCGTCGTCGCCCTGACGGCGCTCGTCGTCGCCGTATTCGCTCCCGCCGGCCCTCCGGTCTCCGAACCCGCGAAGTCGGCGCCCGTGCCGGGTTCGTCCGCCATCTACATCGCCACGGCGCTGTCGGGCCTGACCGGCCTCGCCGCCGAGGTCGTGTGGACGCGGATGCTGTCGCTGCTCATCGGCGGGACGACCTACGCCTTCTCGCTCATCCTGGCGGCGTTCCTGGTGGGCATCGGCCTCGGCAGCGCGGTGGCCTCGGCCTTCGCCCGCGACGCACGCCGGGCCAGACTCGCCCTCGGTTGGTGCCAGGCGTCGCTCGCGCTGGGGATCGCCTGGGCGGCTTACATGCTGGCGGCCTCGCTTCCCTTCTGGCCGATCGATCCCTCCCTCGCCGACACCCCCTGGTTCAACTTCCAGATCGATTTCGTCAGGAGCCTGTGGGCGGTGTTGCCGGCGACGCTGCTGTGGGGCGCCAGCTTCCCGCTGGCGCTGGCCGCGCTGGTCAAGGAGGGGCACGACCCGGCGAAGCTCGTCGGCCGGGTGTACGCCGCGAACACGGTGGGCGCCATCATCGGATCCCTCGTGACGAGCCTGGTGCTCGTGGCGGCGATCGGCAGCCAGCACACGCAGCAGCTCCTGATCCTCCTCTGCGGGATCTCGGCACTCGTCGTCCTCGAGCCGGTGGCAGACGCCCGGCCGGCCGGCCTGTCGTGGACCCGGTTCGCCGTGGTGGTCGTCGTGATCATGGCGACCTGCGGAACGCTGATGTCGCGCGCGGTGCCGGAACTGCCGGGGCTGCTGGTTGCTTACGGCCGCTTCACGGCGACCAAGTCGAACCAGGGCGAGGTCCTCTACATGGGCGAGGGGCTCAGCTCCTCGGTGGCGGTTACGCGGCTGTCCAACGGCATCCTGAGCTACCACAACGCCGGCAAGGTGCAGGCCTCGAGCGACCCAGAGGACATGCGTATCCAGCGGATGCTGGGGCACCTGACCACGTTGACGCCGGCTCACCCGAAGTCGGTATTGGTGATCGGCTGCGGCGCCGGCGTGACGGCCGGCGCGGTGTCGGTCGATCCGGCGGTCGAGAAGGTGACGATTGCCGAGATCGAACCGCTCGTGGTCCGCACCGTCTCCACCTACTTCAGCCGCTACAACAACGACGTCATCCGCAACCCGAAAGTCCAGGTCCGCCTCGACGATGCGAGGCACTTCCTGGTCACCACCAAGGAGACATTCGACGCGGTGACCTCGGATCCGCTCGACCCCTGGGTCAAGGGCGCGGCGATGCTCTACACGAAGGAGTTCTTCGAGCTGGCCAAGCGCCACCTGAACCCCGGCGGCGTCGTCACCATCTTCGTGCAGCTCTACCAGAGTAACGAGGAGGCGGTGAAGAGCGAGATCGCCACCTTCTTCGACGCCTTCCCGAATGGCGTGATCTTCGCGAACACGGTCGACAACGCCGGCTACGATCTCGTGCTGCTCGGCCAGGTGGAGCCAACCCATATCAACGTCGACGCCTGGCAGGAGAAACTGGACCGGCCCGAGTACCGCGTCGTGGCGTCGTCGCTGCGCGAAATCGGTTTCCCCACGGTCGTCGAACTGCTGGGCACCTACGCCGGCCGCGCGTCGGACATGAAGGGATGGCTGAAGGACGCGGCGATCAACCGGGACCGAAACCTGCGCCTCCAGTATCTCGCCGGGCTCGGGTTCAATCTGAGGATGAGCGGCGTCATCTACAACGACATGATCGCGTACCGGCGCCGGCCGGTCGGATTGTTCTACGGCTCGGACCGGATGGTGTCGATGGTGTGGGACACCATCGAAAACCCACCCGCGCGTTGAGCGGCGGCGATCAGCGGGTGGCGGCCTCGGCGGTCCAGTAGTCGCCCCCACCGCCCTGGCGATCCATGAAGCCGAAGTCGACCAGGTGGCGCCGGAGCCTGGCCGTGTCGGCGCTGAACCGGCGCAGCACGGTATTGGCCTCCTTCTCGCTGTAGCGCCGGCCGGGCTCGAAGGCCTTGACGACGTGGCGGAGGATGGCCAGCTCCTTCTTGCGCTGGGCCGGGAACGCCTGGATGCGGCCGTCGGCGTCCAGGTACGTGGCGAGGACCTTGCGGTCGAAAGCGTCCATCTCGACGTCGGCCGCCACCGCGGGCAGGGTCGTCTCGTTGAGGAGGCGGAGCGCCATGGCCGCCAGGGCGCCTTCCTCCAGGCGGTAGATGCTGTAATACCCTTCGGCCCGCGCGCTCACCAGGCCGATGGCCGACAGCCGCGACAGGTGGTGCGACACGGTCGGCGAGGTGAGCCCGAGCTTGGCGGCCAGCTCTTCGACCGACCGCTCCCCCGCGGCGAGCAGCGCGACGATCTTCAGGCGGTTGGCATCGGAGAGGGCCTTGAAGAAGGCCACGAGTTCGTCGGTCCGGGCGGCGTCAGCCATCTTATCTCCGTGGAACTACATCGACAGAGCTCGAACTAGAGTGACCGGACCCACGCTCCCGCGTCAAGGGGGCTCAGTTCGGGCGCCGCGAGTCGAGTTCGTCCCAACGCGCGTAGGCTGTGAGCAGCGCGGCCTGTAATTCCTCGAGGCGGGAGAGCGACCGCCTGATCGCCTCGGGCGGCTCCTTGTAGAAATCGGGGGCCGCCACGGAGGCGTGCAGTTGCTGCTGCTCGGCCTCGAGCGCCTCGATACTGGCCGGCAGCCCGTCGAACTCCCGCTGCTCCATGTACGACAGCCGTTTCCGGGTGGAGGCGCCTTCCCGCGCTGTCGTCTCGTCGGACCTGGCCCGCCCGCCACCGCGACGATGGCCTGCGGGTTCCGGCGCCCGATCGGCGGCCTGCGACGCCGCGTGCTTCACGCGCAGGTAGTCCTCGTACCCGCCCACGTATTCCGCGACCCTGCCCTCCCCCTCGAACACCAGCGTGCTGGTCACGACGTTGTCGAGGAAGACGCGGTCGTGGCTCACCAGGATCAGCGTGCCCGGCCACTCGACCAGTTGCGCTTCCAGCAGCTCGAGCGTCTCGAGGTCGAGGTCGTTGGTCGG
>PMKG01000174.1:6915-7599 GCA_003157675.1 Acidobacteriota bacterium | reverse complement strand
CCGCCGCCGCCTCGGCTTCGGTCGGCTCCGGCTCGGCCTCGGCCTTCGGCGACACGACGTGCGCGATCATGATGTCGGGATCGCTGATGGGCTTCCACGCCATGGTGCCCACGATGTCGCGCAGGCGGACACTCTGGTTGAGCATCAGGCCGGACACGTCCACCTCGATGTTCTGCGGGATGTCGGCCGGCAGGCACTCGATCNNCTTGTCCATCGCGATGCGGTAGAAGTCGGCGTGCAGCACGGCGTGCGTGAGCGGGTCGAGCTGGAACTCCTTCAGCATCACCTTCGGCGATTCGGCGCCGAGCTTGAGGGTGATGACGGTGTTCGCGCCGGACTGCGAGTGGAGGATCCTCAGCAGGGACTTCGGCTCGACCGAGATCGGCTGGGCCTGGGGCCGGCCGCTCTCGTCGGTCGCGCCGCCGTAGAGCACCGACGGCACCAGGCCTTCGCGGCGCATGCGGCCCGCTTCGTTTTTCCCAAACCGGGTTCGCGGGGTGGCTTCAAGTACTGCTTCCATGACTCAATCGTGTCCTTCCAGAGAGGTACCCGGCGAGCGCTCTGCCACGCACGGGGAACTTGCCGTAGCGGCTCCTACACGAACAACGACGACACCGAACTCTCCTCGTGGATGCTGCGGATGGCCTGGGCCAGCAGCCTCGCCACCGAGAGCGAGACAAACTT
>PMKG01000174.1:0-6862 GCA_003157675.1 Acidobacteriota bacterium | reverse complement strand
ACGTCGCCGATGACGTTCATCACCTCGGCCGCGCCGGTTTCCTGCGACCGGCGCTTGTCGACGATCGCCAGCCCCGCGCCGAGGCGCTTGGCGTAGGCGCGGGCTCGTTCGGCGCCGCCGGCGTCGGGCGCCACGATCGTCAGATCGCCCAGCTTCTGCCGCGCCAGGTAATCGATGATGACCGGGGCAGCGAACAGGTGATCCACTGGGATGTCGAAGAACCCCTGGATCTGCGCCTTGTGCAGGTCCATCGTCAGCACGCGATTCGTCCCGGCCGCGCCCAGGATGTTCGCCACGAGCTTGGCCGAGATCGGCACCCTCGGCTTGTCCTTCCGGTCCTGTCGGGCGTAGCCGTAGTACGGGATGACGGCCGTGATCCGCGCCGCCGACGACCGGCGGAACGCGTCGATCATGATCAGCAGCTCGACCAGGTTCTGGTCCACCGGCGTGCACGTCGGCTGGACGATGAACACGTCGGTGCCGCGGATGTTCTCCTCGATCTGGAACGACACCTCGGTGTCCGGGAAGCGGCTGAGCCGCGCCTGGCCGAGCGGAATGCCGAGGTGCCCCGCGATCTCGGCCGCCAGGGCCGGGTGCGCGGTCCCGGAGAACACCTTCAGTTCGGCGAAGCCCACTCTCATGCCCGCACCTTCGAGCGTCGCATGCCGCGTCCTCCCCGTGAGTCTGTCGTGTCGCAGATGGCTGGGGCGGAAGGATTCGAACCTTCGATACGGGATCCAAAGTCCCGTGCCTTACCACTTGGCCACGCCCCATCCCAGGCCGGCCACGGGACGCCAGGATCCTCCCGCGTGACACGTCACCGGGAGACGCCAGGGCCGCGCGCACAACCCGACCCAGTCGGTTCTCAACCTGCTCGGGGAGGGACTTTGCCCCAAGGCGTGGCCCGACAACCGCGGCGCAAACAGTTAGTTTATACGAGAGCAGTCAAATCAGACAAGCCGAAGGCCCCTGCGCACCCGGAACCGGGGCCGGCGTCGCGCCGGGTCGCGGTCCGTGTCAGGACGACGCGCCACCGCGGATCGCGAAGGGCGGCGCCTGCCTGCTTCGCCCGCGCCTCGCTCGCGAACAGCCCGAACATCGCGGACCCGCTGCCGGTCATCGCCGAGGCCGCGGCGCCGGCGCCGGCCAGGCGCTCGCGGATCTCCGAGAGCTGCGGGTGCCGGCCGACGACGGGGGCTTCGAGATCGTTGAAGACGGCGAGCGGATCGTCACCCACGGAGGCGGCCCCGGCCGGTTCGTCCGCGACGTGGCGTGCCGCGTCCTCATCCCACCACTGGAACGCCTGCGGCGTAGAGACGCCGAACGACGGCATGACGAGCACGACCCACCGCGCGGGCGCGTCGTCGAGCGGGCGCACGTCGTCGCCGCGGTTGACGCCGAGCGCCGTGCCCGCGCACAGAAAGAACGGCACGTCGGCGCCCAGCCGCCTCGCCAGTTCGCCGAGCCTCGCCGGCGAGAGCCGCGCCTCCCAGAGTCGATTCCAGCCGACCAGCGCGGCCGCGCCGTCGGCGCTGCCGCCGCCCAGGCCAGCTTGCATGGGGATTCGCTTGGTGATGTGCACCCGCCCGACCGGCTCCCCGCTGCGTCCGGCCGCCTGCCAGACCAGCCGCGCGGCCTTCCACGCGAGGTTCCGGCCGTCGGTCGGCACCCCGGGCATCGCGCACGTCACCGTGAACTCCTGCGCGGCCGGCTCGAACCGCAGTGTGTCGTGGAGCGCCAGCGACTGGAAGACGGTCCGCAGCTCGTGATACCCGTCGGGCCGCGCGCCGAGCACTCTCAGATTGAGGTTGATCTTGGCGTGGGCGCGGCGGTTCATCGCTTCTCCCCGAGCGGTCCTGTCTCTCTCAGTTCCTTGAGCGAGATCGGCGTCGCGTCGGCAGGCACCCTCACGCTGAACACCTCCGGCCCGAGCTGCTGATTGACCGCCACCTGGGAGAGGTCGATTCGGAGATCGGACGCCGAGCCGCGCGAGCCGTCCGCGATCAGGCGGACCGCGGGAGGCGTTCCGCGGCCGCCCGGGTCGTAGGTGATGGTGAGCGCCTCGCGGGCGGCGGCGCGAACGAACCAGCCGGTTGGCTTGTCGCGCTGCAAGTACGCCGCGGCCCCGCCGGAAAGGTCGACGCGCGCCCAGTCCGAAGGGAAGAGGCGGCCTCCCGCGGCGCGCGCGTCCGGCGTCACGCACCCGGAAAGGATGGCCAGCAGGTCCGAGGGTCCGAGTTCCAGCCCCACGAGCGCGTCGAGGATGGCCGCCGGCGCTTCACCGCGAAGGACACGGTTCTCCCGCGGCAGCAGGAGCGTCGTCTTCGTTCCATCGGCGACAAGGATGAAGATCGGCGGGCCGAATGGGGCGGCCGCTTCGAGACGGATCCGATCGGGGGCCGCCAACCCCGCCAGCACGTGTCCGCGCAGCCGCTGGCTCCCCGCGCGGCCCGAGATCGACAGTTCGGCCGAGAGCGTTCGGATGTCGCGGCAGCCACGCGTCGCGTCCTGCCACGCCGTCGCGTAGTCGGAGAACGGCGCCCCTTCGCCGGTCGGAAGCGTGACGGTGCGCCCCGCGCACCCGGTCACCCCACCGAGCAGCAGCGCCGTGAGAACCCAGCGTCGACGCATCAGTGCTTCCGCGTTTTGTCCCGGGCCGATCGCAGCTTCTTCTCGAGCGCCGCGCGATCGATCTGCTGCATGTCGCCGTCGAGCGCCCCCTGCCAGGCGGTCGCCGCGTCCGGGTACCGACCCAGCTTGAACAGCAGGTCGCCGAAGTGGTCCTGGATCGCCGAGTCGCGCGGGCGCTGATCGGCGGCCTTCTTCAGGTTCTCCTCGGCGAGATCCAGCTTGTTCTGATGAAAATACGCCCATCCGAGGCTGTCGAGAAACGCGCCGTCATAGGGGTCGATCTCGAGCGCTCGCTTGATGTAGCCGATCGCTTCGTCGAGCCTCTCGCCGCGGTCCGCCAGCATGTAGCCGAGGTAGTTGAGCGCCGCCGTGTGGCGCGGGTCCCGCGCCAGCACGTCGCGGAACTGCTGCTCCGCGTCGGCGAACCGCTTCTGCCGCGCGAACACCGCGCCGATCTCGAAGGTGACGTCGGCGCTCGACGGGAATTTCGCCGTCGCCTTGTCGAGCACGCCCAGGGCGGCCTCGTAGCGCGTGGCCTGCAGGTCGAACTCGGCCAGCGCGAGGTACGGCGTCACGTCGTCAGGGTGTTGCTTGCACGCCGCGGTCAGGAGCGCCGCCCCTTCATCGACCTGCCCTATCTGGCGCAAGGCGTCGGCCGACAGTCGCAGCACGCGCAGGTCGCCGGGCCTCGAGGTGCGCAGCTTCGAGGCCAGGGCGGCCGCTTCAGTGTAGTGGCGGGCGGCCAGTTGCGCCTGCAGGACGTAGAGGTCGATGAGCGGGTTCGGCTGCGAGCCCGAGGCAGCGCGCGCCTGTTCGAGAAAGGTCAGCGCGCGGTCGCCCTCGCCGAGTTCGAACCAGGCCAGACCGAGACGGATCAGCAGCGGAGCATACTCGGGACCGAAGCCGGCCCCACTCGCCGCCTGCTTCTCGACAATCGGCGCGAGCGTCGCGACCACCTGCCGGAACTGCTGCTTCCGGCCGAGCACGTCGGCCAGCGCGTAAGGGCCCCTCACCGAGCCGGGGGCGATCACCATCAGCTCCCGCGCCGTCGCCTCGGCCTGGTCGAGCCGGCCCGCGATCTGCTGGGCCCGGGCCAGAAGATAGAGCAGCTGGGGATCCGCCGGGCTCTCCTTCCGCACCTGCTCGAGCAGATCGACCGCGCGGGTCGCCTTCGAGGGATCGCCGCTCGACAGCCACGCCGCCGCCAGTTGCGCGCGCACGTCGGGGCCGCCGGCGCCCTGGGCCATCGCCTGCTCGTAGGCGTGGGCCGCGTCGTTCCACCGCTGCTGTTTCTCGTACAACTGGCCGAGCGGCGCATAGAAGGACGGCTGGTCTGCCACCACCGACTCCAGCAGCGCGATGGCGTCGGTGTCGTGGCCCGCCTGCTGGTACAGCTGCAGCAGCAGGCGGACGGGCTCGGGCTGGCCCGGGTCGTCGACGATCACGTGGCTCAGCACGCCCATCGCCTTCTCGGGCTGTCCCATCCGCGTGTAGATGCGGGCCAGCATCATCTCGAGGCCAGGCTCGGGAATCTCACTGTTGCGCCGCGCCGCCTCGAGATGCTCGGCGGCCTTGGACGCGTACGTCGTGGCCTCGGCATCGAGCGGACCCGTGCCCTGATCGATGCGGGCGATGCTGGCGTTGATGATGCCGACAAGGCGGTTCGCGCTGACGTTGTCCGGGTCGATCGCCAGCGCGGCCTGCGCCGAGTCGAGGGCCTCGCGGGCCTTGCTCTCCCGCGCGTACAGCCCGGCCAACTCCGCGACGATCTCTGCCGACTTGGGGTCGAGCTTCGAGGCCTCGCCGTAGGCCTTGATGGCGCCGTCAATGTCCCCGTCTCCCTCGAGGTGCCGGCCGAGCATGAACTGGTAGTACGCCTCGGACTTCGGCGAAACGGTCGGGGCGGGGGCCTGACGGGCGGGCGCCGGCGGCCTCGCGCCTCCCGCCTGGCCGGCCGCGGCCGGCGAAGACGTGAGGACGCCGACCACCGCAGCCGCCGCCAGCGGGCAGCGGGCAAGTGTCTGCAGGATCATTGAGTCGATTGTTCCACAAAAGACGGGGGGCGGATAGGGGCGCCGCCTTTGATATAGTTCGAGGAGACCAACACCGGAGGACGACGTGCCTGTGGCTCCCGAACTGCTCGAGATCCTGGTGTGCCCGGAGTGCCGCGAGAGGGTGCAGCCCGTTCACGAGGGGACCGGACTGAAGTGCCCGACGTGCCGAAGGGTCTATCCCGTCGGCGACAACGGCATCCCGGACATGCTGCCCGACGAGGCGAAGGTCGAGGACTGAGCGCGTGCTCCGCCGTCGCCATCCCGCCGCCCGCTGTCGGCCGCGATGCTGACGGCGGGCCGGTTCGAGTACAATTTTCGCGATTATGCCTACGACCTTCGACCGGCTCCGCCGCTCCATCGAACACTTCTCCTCGGCGACCGTGCTCATCGTCGGCGACGTGATGCTCGACCAGTTCGTCATCGGCAGGGTCAGCCGCATCTCGCCCGAGGCGCCCGTCCCGGTCGTGGAGTACGAGAAGGACGATTACCGGCCCGGCGGGGCGGCGAACGTCGCGAACAACGTGCGCGCCCTCGGCGGCAACGTCGAGCTGGTGGGCCTCACCGGCGCCGACAGCGCGGGCCAGCGCCTGCGCCACCTCATGACGGCGTGCGGCATCGGCACCTCGGGGCTCGTGGTCGACCCCTCGCGCCGCACGACGACCAAGCTGCGGGTGGTGACGACGAGGAACCTGCAGGTGGCCCGGATCGACTATGAGAGCGATCACGAGGTGGCGGGCGAAGCGGAAGAGCTGATGATCAGCGAGGTGGGACGGCTCATCGAGCACGCAAGCGTCGTGCTGGTCTCGGATTACCTGAAGGGGTCGATCACGCGGCCGGTGATGGACAAGGTGGTGGCCGCCGGTCGGACGCGTGGAATCCCGGTGATCGTCGACCCCAAGGTGCCGCACCTCCATCTCTATGCGGGCACGACGCTCGTGACGCCGAACCACCACGAGGCGGAGATCGCGACGCACTTGCGGGTCCGCACATTCGAGGAGGCGGTGGCGGCGGCGCAACTGTTCCGCGAACGCACCGGCTGCTTCGACGTGCTGATCACGCGCGGCGAGCACGGCATGTGCCTGCTGAACGGCCCCGACGCCGTGCACTATGCCGCGGCCGCGCGGGAGGTGGCGGACGTCACCGGCGCCGGCGACACGGTCATCGCCACCACCGCCCTCTCGCTCGCCGCGGGCGCGTCGCTCAAGGACGCCTGCGGACTGGCCAACCAGGCGGCGGGCGTCGTGGTCCAGAAGTTCGGCCCGGCCACGCTCACCCAGGACGAGTTGCTCGCCGTCGTCGCCCGCGCCAGCGGGCCGGACGGCCGGCAGGGCTGACCGCCCCGCGCGCCGCCGCTGACGTCCCGACCCAACCGCCGGAGCGGCCGTCGCTCAATGCCTGAAGTGGCGGCGCCCGGTGAAGACCATGGCCAGACCGTGCTCGTCGGCCGCGGCAATCACCTCGGCGTCCCGCACCGATCCGCCCGGCTGAACGATGGCCGTGGCCCCCGCGCGCGCCACGGCGTCGAGGCCGTCCCTGAAGGGGAAGAACGCGTCGGAAGCCGCCACCGAGCCCGCCAACCCTCCAGACAGCGAGCCCGAGGCCGTCCGCTCGGCCGCCTTGGCCACCGCCACATTGACCGCGTCGACGCGGCTCATCTGCCCTGCCCCGACCGCGAGCGTCCGATCGGCGCCCGTAAAGATGACGGCGTTCGACTTCACATGCGCGCACACGCGCCACGCGAAGCGCAGGCTGCGCCACTCGCCGGGCGTCGGCTGCCGCGCCGTGACGACACGCAGTTCGGACGCGCCGGCGGCGTCGGCCGGCGCCGGCCAGATCATCGACGCCTCGACGACGGCGTCGCGGTCCTGCACGAGCAGGCCGTCGAAGATCGACCGCACGTCGAACCGCCGGCCCTGCCGGTCGAAGGCCCGCGCCAGATCCGCCACGACCACGCGCAGGGTCTTCTTCGCCGACAGCACCGCCAGCGCCTCGTCATCGATCCCGGGCGCGATGACCGCCTCGATGAACGTGGAGGCGATGGCGCGCGCGGTGGCGAGGTCCACCGCCCGGTTGAGGCCGACGATGCCGCCGAACGCCGACAGGGCGTCGGCGTCGCGCGCCTGCGCGTAGGCCTCGGCGAGCGACGGGCCGGTCGCGGCGCCGCACGGGTTGGTGTG
>PMKG01000389.1 GCA_003157675.1 Acidobacteriota bacterium | reverse complement strand
CGGCTGGTGGTGGAGCCGGACGGCACGGTGTCGGTCTATAACGGCTACACCGAGATGGGACAGGGGCTGCTCACCGTCATCGTCCAGTTCGCCGTCGAAGTGACGGGACTCGCGGCCTCCTGCTTCCGGCCGAAGGTGGATTCGACCTATCAGCTCGCGTGCGGCCAAACGACCGGGTCGCGCGCCACGCTGTTCGCCGGGCGCGCGGTGGTCAGCGCGGCGGAGAAGCTGCGCGCCGACCTCGACGCCGGCCGAACGCTTTCCGAGCTCTGCGGCCGCGTCTACGCGGGAGACGTGCTCGTCGACGACACGACCGAGCTCGGCGCCGACGTGCCGAAGGTGAAGACGCACACGACGTTCGGTTACGCCACGCAGGTCTGCATCCTCGACGAGGAGGGACGGGTGGCGCGGATCGTCGCCGCGCACGACGTCGGCCGCGCGGTCAACCCCGCGTTGTGCGAGGGGCAGATCGAGGGCGCCATCCACATGGGCCTTGGTTACGCGCTGACCGAGGAGCTGGCGTGCGAGAACGGCATGCCGGTGACCTTCAGGCTGCGCGACCTCGGCGTGCTGCGGGCGCGCGACATGCCCGAGGTGGAGGTGATCCTCGTCGAGGACCCGGAGCCCGAAGGGCCGTTCGGCGCCAAGGGGGTCGGCGAAATCGGCCTGGTCCCGACGGCCGCTGCCGTCGCCGGCGCGCTCGAGGCGTTCGATGGCATCCGGCGCCGCACGCTGCCGATGCGGGACTCGCTGGCGGCACGGCACATGAGTGTCGGGAGGAAGTAGTAGGCAGTAGGCAGTAGGAAGTGTGTCACGCGTGATCCAACCGCATACCGCATACTGCCTACTGTCTACTGCCGCGATCGGATCCATGTTCATCAACGCCCACACCCATCTCTACAGCGGCCTGGCGCCGTTCGGGATGCCGGCGCCGGCGGACCCGCCGCGGGATTTCATGCAGGTCCTGGGGCGGATCTGGTGGCGGCTCGATCGCGCCCTGGACGAGTCGGCGCTCAGGGCCTCCGCCCGTCACTACGTGGCCCACGCGCGCCTGGACGGTACGGCGGCGCTGGTGGATCATCACGAATCGCCGCGATTCATCGACGGGTCGCTCGACGTGCTGGCCGAGGCGTGCGAGGAGTTCGGGATGCCGGCCGTCCTCTGTTACGGCGCCACCGAGCGCAACGGCGGCCGCGACGAGGCGCGCCGCGGCCTCGACGAGTGCCGGCGCTTCATCCGGGCGAACCGCCGGCCGCATCTCGTCGGTCTGGTCGGGCTGCACGCGTCGTTCACGGTCTCCGATGACACGATCCGGGAGGCCGGTGCCTTGTGCCGCGAACTGGACACCGTGCTGCACATCCACCTGGCCGAGGACGCGGCGGATGTCGATGACGCCCGGCGGCGTGGTTACGCAGGGCCGCTGCAGCGGCTGGTCGCGCTCGATGCGCTGCCCGCGGGCTCCATTCTGGCGCACGGCGTGCACCTCGCTCCGGACGAGGTGAAGATGGCCTCGGACCGTGGCTGCTGGTTCGTGCAGAATCCACGGTCGAACCGGCAGAACAAGGTAGGCTATCCGAGCGGGCTCAGCGCGGCGGCGCGCGTCGCGCTCGGCACCGACGGGTTCGCGTCGAACATGCGCGACGAGGAACGGGCGCTCGTGCAGTCGTCCGAAGAGGCCGGCGAGACGTTCGGCGTGATCGCGGGACGGCTCGCGGCCGGCTGGCGGATGGTGGAGGATCGGTTGGGGCTCGGGCGCAAGGCGATCGAAGCGGAGGCGAGTCGCGTGCCGTCGGAGGCGGAGGTCGACACCGCCGACGCCGCGGCGCGCGAGGAAGCGGCGCGCCTCTGGGCACGCTGGTAGCGGCGAAGGGAGTCTCACGCACTCATGAAACGACTTGGCATCGAGACACACGTCGTGGACCGCCAGGTCTACGACCATTCCGTGACGCGTTTCCGCGAGGCGGGCATCAGGCTTCCGACGCTGGCCCAGCTCTCGGCCCCGGCGACGATCCCGGTTGCGGTTCAGGAGCGCCTGGCGTCGATCGACCCCGACGCGCCGCACCCGCTCAACCTGTTCCGCGTGCACTGGTTCAACGGCAGCGATCGCCGCCACCTCGTGCCGACCCCGGACCACGTGGTGCTGCCGTCCGCGCTCACCGGCGTGCCCTCGCCGATCGTGGTCGCCCTGGGCAACCGCTTCCCGATGATCCACACCCACAAGGTGCTGGCCGCCTACGGGTGTCTCGCGCCGCGCGTCATCACCGGGCAGTTCGACCCCACCTCGCACAAGGCGGTCTGGCCCTCGACGGGCAACTACTGCCGCGGCGGCGTCGCGATCTCGCGCATCATGGGCTGCCACGGCGTCGCCATCCTGCCCGAGGGGATGAGCCAGGAGCGGTTCCGCTGGCTCGAGGAATGGGTCAGCGACGCGGCCGACATCATCCGCACGCCGGGCTCGGAGAGCAACGTCAAGGAGATTTACGACGCCTGCGCGGTGCTCGAGCGGGACCCGCAGAACATCATCTTCAACCAGTTCTGCGAGTTCGGGAACTACCTCGCGCACTACCTCTGCACCGGCCGCGCGCTCGAACGGATCGTGGAATCGATCGACCCGGCGGGGAAGCGGAAGGTGCAGGCGTATGTCTCGGCGACCGGCTCCGGCGGCACGCTCGGCGCGGGCGACTACCTCAAGGAGGTCTTCGGCAGCCGCATCGTGGCCGTCGAGGCGCTCGAGTGCCCGACGCTGCTCTACAACGGGTTCGGCGAGCACAACATCCAGGGCATCGGCGACAAGCACGTGCCGCT
>PMKG01000417.1 GCA_003157675.1 Acidobacteriota bacterium | reverse complement strand
ACCAGGTCGCCCTTCTTCAGGCGGCCTTCCTGGACGCACTCCTCGAGCGCGAGCGGGATGGTCGCCGCCGTGGTATTCCCGTATTTCTCGAGATTGATGATGACCTTGGCCGGGTCGATCCCGAGCCGGTCGGCTGCCGCAGTGATGATCCGCCGGTTGGCCTGGTGCGACACGAACAGCGCGATGTCGCCGGAGGTCAGGCCGCTTCGCTGCATGATCACCCGGCTGATCTCCTCGGTCTTGCGCACGGCGAACTTGAAGACCGCCTGGCCGTCCTGCTTGACGTAGTGCAGGCGCTGCTCCACCGTCTCGCGGCTGGCGGGCCTGAGGCTCCCGCCGGCCGGCATGTTGAGCGACACGCCGCCGCTGCCGTCGATCTCGTGGGCGAAGTCGAGGATGGCGAGCGAGGGGTCCTTCGCCGCGCTCACGACGACCGCGCCGGCCCCGTCGCCGAACAGCACGCAGGTGGCGCGGTCGGTGTAATCGATGATGCTCGACATCACGTCGGCGCCGACGACGAGCGCGTGGTCGTGGCGGCCGGTCGACACGAGCTGGCTTGCGGTGGCGAGCGAGAAGGTGAAGCCGGAGCAGGCGCCGGCCAGGTCGAATCCCCAGGCGCGGTGCGCGCCGATCTTGTGCTGGATGAGCGCGGCCGTGCTCGGGAAGAACATGTCGGGCGTCGTCGTCCCGACGATGATGAGGTCGATGTCGTCCGGCGTCAGGCCGGCCTGCGCGATGGCCTTGAGGGCCGCCTGGGTGCCCAGGTCGGAGGTGGCGACGCCGGGGTCGACGATATGGCGCGTATGAATGCCGGTGCGCTGCAGGATCCACTCGCTCGTCGTGTCGACCATCTTCTCGAGGTCGGCGTTGGTCAACAGGCGGGGCGGCACGTAGGTGGCCAAGCTGGTAATCTCGGTGGGCCGCCCGCAGCCCAGCCCCGAGGGTCGATGATCCGGAATGAGAGTCTGGCCGTCGCTCGCCACGCATCCTCCTTCACGCCGGCAGGCCTGAAGGCCCGCCNNGCCCGCCCTACACACGGTCCTGCACCGCTGCCAGGAACGAGGGGCCGGCCTGAAGGCCCATCTGCCCTACAACAGTCTCTGTTCTCGCTCCGGCGCGTGCAGGCCGAAGTACTCGTAGGCCCGCGCCGTCGCCACGCGCCCGCGCGGCGTGCGATCGAGAAAGCCGATCTGAATCAGGAACGGCTCGAAGATCTCCTCGATCGCGTCCTTCTCCTCCGAGATGGCCGCCGAGATCGTGTTGAGGCCGACCGGCCCGCCGCCGAACTTGTCGATGATCGTGCGCAGAAGCCGCCTGTCGATCTCGTCGAACCCGTGTTCGTCCACCTCGAGCAGCGTCAGCCCCGCGATCGCCGCGTCGAAGGTGACCTCGCCGTCGCCGCGCACCTGCGCGTAGTCGCGCACGCGGCGCAGCAGCCTGTTGGCCACGCGCGGCGTGCCCCGGGACCGGCGCGCGATCTCGTCGGCGGCGCGAGGCTCGATGCTAACGCCGAGCAGGCGGGCCGACCGCCGCACGATCTCCTGCAGGTCGACCTCCCCGTAGAAATCGAGGCGGTGGACGATGCCGAAGCGGCTGCGCAGCGGCGCGGTCAGCAGCCCGGCCCTCGTCGTCGATCCGATCAAGGTGAACTTCGGGACCGGCACCTTGATCGACCGCGCGCTCGGCCCCTGGCCGATCAGGATGTCGAGCTGGTAGTCCTCCATCGCAGGATAGAGGATCTCCTCGATGGTCGGCGACATCCGGTGGATCTCGTCGATGAAAAGCACCTCGCGCTCCTTGAGGTTGCTCAGCATCGCGGCGAGGTCGCCCGGCTTCTCGAGCACCGGACCGGACGTCGACCGGACGGGCACGCCCAGCTCGTTCCCGATCACGAAGGCGAGCGTGGTCTTGCCGAGGCCGGGCGGGCCGTAGAGCAGCACGTGGTCGAGGGCGTCGCCCCGTTGCCTGGCGGCGGTGATCGACACGATGAGGTTCTCGCGGATCCGCTCCTGCCCGACGTACTCGTCGAGCGTGCGCGGCCTGAGACCGGCCTCGAACTGCGTGTCGTCGTCCACGCGCGACGGTGTGATCACCCGGGGATCGGACATATCCGGCTATCGGCTATCGGCTCGCGGCAGACCTGGCAGCCCTAAAGGGCCGCCCTACAACAGGGGGCTTCAGGCTCAGGGCTCAGGACTCAAGACTCAGAGCTCAAGGCCCAGGCCAGGCACGTCTGTCACGACATGCGCCGCAGCGCATCCCTCAACAGCCGCTCGAAGGTCCGCTCGCCGGGCGCCACGAGCGCCCCGTCCACGGCTTTCTCCGCAAGAGCGCGATGATATCCCAGATTGAGCAGCGCCGAGAGCAGATCGGCGCGAAGCTCGGCCTCTCCCGACCCCTCCCCGGTCATCGCCGCCGCGTCGGCCGCCCACGGCTGTTTCAGCCGGTCCTTCAACTCGAGGCCGATCCGCTCGGCCGTCTTCCGGCCCACGCCCGGAATCTTCGTGAGACGGGCAACGTCGCCCGACTGGACGGCGCGGACGAGGTCGGCCGGATCGATTCCCGACAGCACGGCGAGCGCCAGCTTGGGACCGATACCGCTGATCGCGATCAGGCGCTCGAACACCTGCTGCTCGAGCGCGGTCGCGAACGCGAACAGCACGATCGCGTCCTCGCGCACGTGCGTATGGACGCGGAGCGTCACCTCGCCACCCGGCTCGGGCAGGTGGTAGAAGGTGGACAACGGCACGTGCACCTCGTATCCCACCCCGCCCACGTCGACGACGAGGCGCGTGGCCTGCTTCTCGACGATCCGTCCGGTGAGGCGTGCAATCATATCGGCTCTCGACTCTCGGCGGCGTCCGGCTCCAGGCCGGTGGCCGGACACGGCCCAGGGCCCAAAGCCCAGAGCCTAGAGCCCTTTCAGCTCCCGCCACGAGCGCGGCTTCCCGCGCACCTGGCGCAACTCGTCCGCGACGGCCGGGGGGCCCTGGCTGTGGACGTGGCAGATGGCCACGGCGAGCGCGTCGGCCGCATCGTGCGGCGTCGGCACCTCGGTCAGGCCCAAGATCAGCCGCACCATGTCTCCGACCTGACGCTTCTCGGCGCGGCCGTAGCCGACGACGGCCTGCTTGATCTCGGCCGGCGTGTACTCGGCAACGGCGTATCCGCCCTCGACGGCCGCCAGCATGGCGACGCCGCGGGCGTGCCCCAGCTTGAGCGCGCTCCGGACGTTCGCCGCGTAGAAGACGCTCTCGAGCGCGACCACGTCGGGCCGGTATTCGGCCAGCAGGGCGGCCAGCCCCTGGTGGATCCGGAGCAGTTGTGCGGGAAACCCGAGGCGCGGCGAGGTGACGATGGCGCCGCACGCGACGAGGCGGTGGCGGCGGCCATCGGTCTCCACGCACCCGTAGCCGGTGCGCTCGGAGCCGGGATCGATCCCGAACACCTTCACGAGAGCGAGGCCTCGATCTCCTTCTCGTCGATGTCCACGTTCGACCAGACGTGCTGGATGTCCTCGTGATCCTCGAGCATGTCGAGCAGCCTGAGCATCGACTGGGCTTCCTTGCCGGTCAGCGTGACAAGTTCGGCCGGCACCATCGCGACCGCCGCGCTCAGGGGCTCGACCTCGAGCTTCGTCACGGCTTCACGCACCGCGTCGTACGCGGCCGGCGCCGTCAGGACTTCCCAGCTGTCGCCGTCGTCCACCATGTCGTCGGCGCCCGCCTCGAGCACCGCCGCCATCAGGACGTCCTCGGCCACCCTGGTCTTCTCGATGATGATCTGGCCCTTCTTGCTGAACTTGCGGAGGGCCGTGTTGCGGTCGGCCATCTTGCCGTTGTACTTGTCCAGCAGGTGGCGGAGCTCGCCGACGGTGCGGTTCTTGTTGTCGGTCAGGCCCTCGAGAATGATCGCCGTCCCGCCGGGGCCGTAGGCCTCGTAGACGACCTCCTCGTAATTGACACCGGGCTCCTCGCCGGTGCCGCGCCGGATCGCGCGTTTGATGTTCTCGGCCGGCATGTTGGCGGCCTTCGCCTCGGCGATGATCGTGCGCAGCCGGGGGTTGGTGTCGGCGTCACCCCCGCCGGCCCGCGCCGCGACAGAAATCTCCTTGATAATCCGCGTGAAGACGCGCCCGCGCTTGGCATCAGCGGCGCCCTTCTTGTGCTTGATCGTATGCCACTTGGAATGGCCGGACATGCTGGAACTCCAGTGAAATCAACAGGAAAATGGACCGCGAATTGTACCACACCCCAGCCCCCCCGCAACAGGGCGGCCAGACACAGCCGGCGGCCACTGATGAGCATGGCAGGAGACCTGCCACCGTCCGGCCGCCACCGGCGGGGGTGGCTCGCGACTCGCGGCTTGCGACTTGCGGCGACATCAAGAGTGTCACGCTGAGCAAGACCGCCAGTCGCCGGTCGCCAGCCGCGAGCCGGGCTACTTGTTCCACGAGATCTCGAGCGTCCCCCTGAGCTGGCGCCCGGGCGAGTCGTAGATCTGGCCGAAATCCGGCCGCTGCACGTCGCGCTGCACCGCGCGCCCGTTGTTCCGCCCGGCGAGGTTGAAGACCTTCAGGCCGAGTCGGGCCGGCAGCCCGAACGGCAGCTGGAGGGCCTTTTCGACCGCGACGTCGAGCGAGACGAAGGTCGGGAACCGTGCGTCGTTGCGCGTGCCGACCACGTCCCAGTTCTCGTCGATGCGCGTGTAGGGGAAGCCGGACCGGAATTCGACGAACGGCGAGGCGGTGAGCCGCCAGGGCAGCGAGATGACGCCCCAGGCCAGGATCCGGTGCGGCACGTCGGCCGCGAGCGGCCCGCGCGCGGCTGGCAGCACCTGGGCCGGCGACCGGTTGCCCGCGACCGTGTTCAGGTCGTTGAGGTCCCCCTCGGTCCACGACCTGACGTAGGACACGTAGAACTGGCGCTCGCCGTGGGAGGACCGGTAGCCGGTCGTGACCTCGATGCTCCGTGCGCTCGACCCGCCGTCGCCGTCGAGCCGCAGCTCGCCAGTCGTGGGGCTGAGAAAGGTCGGGTCGACCGTCCACTCGTGGCGTCCGAGGCGCTGCCGGAACCCGGCGCGGGCCATCAAGCCGCCGCCCAGCGTCTGGTCGAGCTGCACGTTCCAGATCGTCGCCCTTGGGATGGCCAGTGGCCCGGCCAGCCGGTTGGTGAAGAGCCTCGAGGAGAGGATCGTCTGCCCCGTCGCGTCGTACAGCGTCTCGAGCCGTGCCTGTCGCTCGGTGAAGACGAGCGGGCCGAGCAGCGGTTTGTCGGTGAACACGCCGACGCCGGCGGTCAGCTTGGTCGAGTTGGGACGCAGGTCGTAGCTGACGACGGCGCGCGGCCAGAGCGCCTGTCCGCTGGCTGACGTCGCCGCGTCCCACCTCGCGCCGAGGCTCACCTTGAATCCTGCTCGTACCGTCCAGTCGTCCTGCACGAAGGCCTGTCCCTCGGTGAGCGCGGCGGACAAGATACCCGGCCCGCTGAATTCGTAACGGCGGGCCAGGGATCCATCGCTCCTCACGTAGGTGACCGGCCGGTTCAGTTCGAGGCCCGACCCGGTGACGTAGGCCGCCGAAAACCCGGCCTTGACCATGTGCTCGCCGTGCCACTTGACGAGGCCTCTCGACCAGGTGAAGCCACCCTCGTACCGCTCGGAATCCTGGTGGAGCGTCCGGAAGTAACTGCCGTAGATCCGCTCGTGCGCCGTCACGTACGGCCGGAGCTCGTCGCTCGTCAGGTCGAGCGTCAGGATCTTGGCGTGGAAGTGCGATTCAAGCGTGCCGTTCTGCCCGACCGCCACGCGGTCGATGACGGCGAGGCTGACGACGGTCGTGCGAAGGTCGGGCACGGTGTCGGCCGGCTCGAAGGCGCCAAGTCCGTAGTGCCGGTTCCAGTCCGGCGTGAGGAGCAGCCGCACGGTGACGTGGTGCGACCCGTGCGGCTTGATGTCGAGCCTCGTGAACGAGGTCCCGCCGTGCATGTTGCTGTCCTGCCGGCCGACGATCGTGTCGGCCTGGAACCGCTCGTAGCGGTATTCCACCGATTGCGCCAGCCAGACCCGGCCGCGCACGATCGGGCCGCTCGCGCCGAAAGTCGGCTGCCAGGCCTCGATGCCGAACGTCCCGCCGCTCCCGAGCCTCGGACGCGGGAAGAGGCCGAGGACGCTGAACGAGTAACTGTCGACGGCCGCCTTGGTGTTGACGATCGTGACGCCGCCGGTCGCGGGCCCNNAGCCTCGGCTCCCCCGAGAACGGGTCGCTCTCCCGCATGTGATCGAGGAGCACGGCGCCCTGCCACGACCGCGCGCCCGATACGCTGATGAGGCCGTCCGGCCCGCGCACGGCACCCGGCAGCAGCGGGAGCGCCGAGTCGTATCGCATCCCCGGTACGGGGGCCATCTTGATGATCTCGCGGTCCACCGTCGCCGGCGCCGTCGGCTCCGCCGAGGTGAACACGCGTGGAGCCTGCGCGACGACCTGCGTCTGCTCCTCGAACCCGCCGAGATTAAGCACCAGGTCGAGGACGAGCGGCTCGACGCCGGCCGCGAGGTTGGGACGGACGGCGGATTCGAACCCCGACAGCTCGGCCGTCAGCGTGTAGCGCCCGTAGGGCACGTCGAAAACGAAGCGCCCGACTTCGTCGGTGTGCACCACGAGCGGCGGTCCCGCCTCATGCGTCAGCGAGACGGTCACGCCGGGCAGCGGGAGGCCCGAGGCGTCGGACACCTTGCCCTCGATTCGGCCCCTCGGAGCCTGTGCCGCCGCCGTCGCGCCGAACGTGCCGAGCAGCAAAACCGCCACGACCAACGCCGCGCGTTTCATGCCGGGGGTCTCCTCGGGTTCCGACGGGAGAAGTGATTATAGGCGCAGTCGGTTCATCTGCGCGCCGCCATCAGCAGCCAGACGTCCGCCCGCAGGTCCCAGGCCCGCCCGCGGTAGTCGCCCAGCACGGCCGTCACCCGAAACCCGGCGTTCTCGACCCGCGCCGCCACCTGGGGCAGCGGCAGCGTTCTGAACGTCAGCGAGAACCGGTGCCGCCGGGTCCGCCCGCCACCGGTCTCGACATACTCCTGGTCGAAGATCGTCAGCTTCCTGCGCCGGTCCTGCCGCACCGACTCCACGAGGGTGACGCGGCTTCCGGAGCGGCCGATCCTGCCGCGAAGCCTCGTGCGGTCCCGGTATTCGTCCCAGGCCGGCAGGTCGGGTACGAGGTCGATGCCAAGCGTTCCGCCCCGCTTCAGCACGCGCGCCGCCTCGGCGAGCGTCGCCGCGAGGTCCTGTTCCCGGGTCAGCGACTGCAGGATGCCGTACGGCGCCATGACGGCCGAGAACGACCGGTCCGGAAACGGCAGCGCCCGGATGTCGGCGCGCACCAGCTCGGGACGCCGGACCCGCGGCAGCCGTCGGGCCCTGTCGCCGGCGTAGGCCAGCATCGGCTCCGACCGGTCGACGCCGACGACGCGGGCGCCGGTCCGTGCGACCGGGATGAGGATTCGGCCGGTCCCGCAGCCCAACTCGAGCAGCGGCTCCCCTTCCCGCCTGGCGAAATCCTGCCAGAACCGCACGTCTTTCCGCCCCATCGTCCGCGCGTTCTCCCAGTCGTAGAACCGCGCGTACTCGTCCCAGCCGCGCCAGCCTTCTGTTGCCATGGGTTCCCTGTAGGATTCGGGGATCAGGGATCGGGGGCGAGGACCTGCGAGCACGACCTGCAGTCACTCTCGGAGCCTCGAATCCCGAATCCTGACCCCTGATCCCCGACCCCTGATCCCTGTCTTCAGTCCCTGCGAATGATACTATCTGCTCATGTTTCCGGCCTCACCTGGCGCGCTCGCGACCTGGCGCGACGAGTTCCCCATCCTTCACCGCACGCTCTACATGATCAGCAACTCGCTCGGCGCGATGCCGCGCGAGGCGGCCCGCTCGCTGGCCGAGTACGCCGACACGTGGGCCACGCGCGGCGTGCGGGCGTGGGAGGAACGCTGGTGGGAGATGGCGCTCGAGGTCGGAAGCGCCGTCGCGTCGATCGTCGGCGCCCCCGCGGGATCGGTGTGCATGCACGATAACGTGACGTCGGCGCAGATGGCCGCGCTCTCGTGCCTGAAGCCGGAGGGGCGGCGCCGCACGATCGTCTGCGCGGCCGCCGACTTCCCGTCGATGATCCACCTCTACCGCGCCCAGATTCCGCTCGGGTTCGACGTGCGCGTGGTGCCCGCGGGAGCGGATCTGAACGTCGACGAACAGCGCCTGGTGGAGGCCATCGACGAGACGACGCTCGTCGTCGCCTTCTCGCACGTGCTCTTCCGCACCTCGTTCATCGTCGACCCCCGGCCGGTGGTGGAACGCGCGCGCCACGTCGGCGCGCTGACCATGCTGGACGTGTACCAGTCGGCGGGGATCGTTCCGCTGGACGTGACGCGCCTCGGCGTCGACTTCGCGACCGGCGGCTGTCTCAAGTGGCTGTGTGGCGGCCCGGGCAACGGGTTCCTCTACGCGCGCCCCGACCTGCTCGCGACGCTCCACCCGCGCTTCACCGGCTGGCTGGCGCTCACCCGCCCCTTCGCGTTCGACGTCGACGACGGCGAACTGCGGGAGGACGCCATGCGGTTGATGAACGGCACGCCGCCAATCCCGGCCTATTACGCCGCGCTGCCCGGCCTCGAGATCGTG
The DNA here is from genome assembly GCA_003157675.1 of Acidobacteriota bacterium. Taxonomy (GTDB): domain Bacteria; phylum Acidobacteriota; class Vicinamibacteria; order Vicinamibacterales; family Fen-181; genus FEN-299. Next base: position 8,051 of record PMKG01000417.1, on the reverse strand, counting down.
GGCCGGGTCGGCGTCGAGCGGATCCGCGAGCATTCGAAGCGGATGACGGCGCACCTGCTCGAGCTGGTCGACCGGCGCGGGTGGTCGACGCCCACCTCGCGCGACCCCGAGCGGGTGGCGGGCACGGTCGCCATCGACGTGCCCGACGCGCTGCCGGCGTCGCGCGGCCTCAAGGCGCGCGACGTGCTCGTCGACTACCGGCCGAAGGTCGGCATCCGGGTCTCGCCGCATTTCTACAACACGTTCGAGGAGCTCGACCGCCTGGTGGACACGCTCGGGCAGGTGATCGCCGACCGAGCGTTCGGCGACGCACCGTCCACGAGGGTGACCTAGCCCGTACGAGGAGTGACGCATGAGCACCTTGTGGAAGCAGCGATACGCCCAGCGCACGCAGCGGATGACCAGCTCGATCATCCGCGAGCTGCTCAAGTTCACGACGCAGCCCGACATCATCTCGTTCGCCGGCGGCCTGCCGGGCCCGGACCTGTTCCCGGTCGAGGAGGTGAAGGAGGCCGCCGAGGCGGTGCTCGAGACCAAGGGGCGGATCGCCCTGCAGTACAGCACGACGGAGGGCTACCCGCCGCTGCGCGAGATGATCGTCCGCCACATGGCGCGGTACGGGATCGTGGTCGACATCGACAACGTCCTCATCACCAGCGGCTCGCAGCAGGCGCTCGATCTCATCGGGAAGATCCTGGTCAACCCGGGTGACAAGCTGCTGATGGAGAACCCGACCTACCTCGGGGCGCTGCAGGCGTTCACGATGTACGGCGCCGAGTTCGCCACCGTTCCGGCCGACGACGACGGGATGGTGACGAGCCAGCTGGAGGACGCGCTCCGGGCCGGGCCGAAGTTCATCTACGCGTTGCCCAACTTCCAGAACCCGACCGGCGTGACGATGCCGCTCGAACGGCGGCAGGAGCTGATCCGCATCTCGGATCACTACGGCATCCCGATCATCGAGGACGACCCGTATGGGCAGCTGCGCTACGAGGGCGAGCACATCAAGCCGCTCGTCGTCATCGACGCCGAGTGCCTGGAGTGCGAGCACAACGGGAAGTACACCGGCAACGTCATCTACCTGAGTACGTTCAGCAAGACGCTGGCGCCCGGCCTGCGCATGGCGTGGATCGTGGCGCCCAAGGACGTCATCAACAAGTTCGTCCAGGCCAAGCAGGGGACCGACCTGCAGTGCAGCACGTTCGACCAGATGGTCGCCTACGAGGTCGGACGCGGCGGGTTCATCGACCGGCACGTCCACCGGATCCGCGAGGTCTACGGCCACCGTCGGAATGTGATGCTGGCGGCGCTCGAGAAGGCGTTCCCCGACGCGTCGCTCGGCGTCCGGTGGACGAGGCCGCAGGGCGGACTGTTCCTGTGGGCGACGACTCCGGACTGGCTGGACACCGCCGAACTGCTGAAGGACGCCGTGAAGGAGAAGGTGGCCTTCGTGCCCGGCGCGCCGTTCTTCCCTGGCGGCGGCGGCCACAACACGATGCGGCTCAACTTCAGCAACGCGCGGGACGAACAGATCGAGGAGGGCATCGAGCGGCTCGGGCGGACCGTCATGCGGCGGGTCGAGGCGCACAAGGTACAATGAGCGCATGAAGAGCCGCGTCGCCGTCCTGCGGGTGGAGCCGTCGACGGTCCTCGAGTCGATCGAGCGGTTGTGCGAGCTGGCGGGGATGCGCCAGGCGCTCGCGCCGGCGGCGCCGACGATCCTGAAGGACAACATCTCCTGGCACTTCCCGTTTCCCGGGGCGAACACGACGCCCTGGCAGCTCGAGGGCACCATCCGGGCGCTCCGCGGCGCGGGCTACGACGACCTGAGCTGCGTCCAGAACAAGACGGTCGTCACCGACGCGTTCAAGGGCGAGGATCTCAACCGGTACGTGCCGATCCTCGCCCGCTACGGCGTACCGATCCTCTACAACTTCCGCGACCAGGACATGACGTGGGTTCGCTACGAGCCCAAGGCGCGGATGCACGTTCTGCACCAGATCTTCCCGGAGGGGATCCACATCCCCGACTACTTCCCCGGCCGGAACATCGTCCACCTGCCGACGGTGAAGTGCCACATCTACACGACGACGACCGGCGCGATGAAGAACGCGTTCGGCGGTCTGCTGCACAACCACCGGCACTACACCCACTCGTGGATTCACCGGACGCTGGTCGACCTGCTGGCGATCCAGAAGGAGATCCATCCGGGCGTCTTCGCGGTGATGGACGGCACGACGGCGGGCAACGGCCCCGGTCCGCGCACGATGTACCCGGTCGTCAAGAACGTCTGCCTGGCCTCGGCCGACCAGGTGGCGATCGACGCGGTGGCCGCGAAGCTGATGGGCTTCGACCCGATGGGGATCGAGTACATCAGGGTCGCTCACGAGGACGGCCTCGGCGTGGGCGATCCGCGCGACATCGAGATCGTGGGCGACGACATCGCGAACGAGTCGTGGGGGTTCCGCGTGGGGAACAACCTCGCGAGCCTCGGCGGCGACCTGTTCTGGTTCTCGCCGCTGAAGGTGTTCCAGAAGCTGCTCTTCCACACGCCGATCGTCCACCTGTTCGTGTTCGCGTCGGAGACCTACCACGACTACTACCGGTGGCCGATGAGGGACCGCCGGACGTTCGAGCGGTGGAAGCGCGACACGGGCTGGGGCAGGTTGTTCACGGAGTATGGCGGGTAGGGATCGGGGGTCAGGGATCAGGGGCTGGTGGCTAGCGGTCCGCAGATCACGAGTGTGACACAGGTGGCCTGAAGCCCGAAGCCTGAGGAGGCCGGGGAAGACGATGGCCGACGCTCAATCCGCCTTCTACCCGCGCGTGTTCGCGACGGTCACCGCCGCGGCGCTCGGCCTGGCGGTGTTCTGGATCCTGCGACCGTTCGCCGGCGCGCTGCTGTGGGCCGGGCTGCTCGCTTTCCTCCTGTCTCCGCTGAACCTGCGCCTCCGCAGGAGGCTGGGTGACCGGAAGAGCGTCGCGGCGCTGCTGCTGACCTTCGCGGTGGTGCTGATGGTCGTCGTGCCGACCATCCTGCTCGGCGTGATGTTCGCCACGCAGGCCGCGGCGCTGGCGGGACAGCTGCAGGCCGCAGCCGCACAGCACCCGATCCAGGGGCCCGGCGGCCTCTCGGACATGGTGGACACCCTCGCGCAGCGGATCGGCGGCTGGCTGCCCGTCCCGGTGGAGCAGATCCGCGCCTCGCTGTTCACCGCAGGAGAGCAGCTCGCCCAGTGGGCGGTCGCGCTGGGCGGGTCGCTGTTCGCCTCGCTCTTCGGTCTCGTCGTCGCCATCGTCATCGCGCTGTTCGTCCTGTTCTTCTTCCTGCGGGACGGCGAACTGATGGTGACGCGGGCGATGGTGCTCGTGCCTCTCGACGACCGGCGGAAGGCGCGCCTGCTGAGCCACCTCGCCGACGTGACGCGCGCCGTCGTTCTTGGGGCCCTGGTCACGGCGCTCGTCCAGGGCACGCTGGCCGGCATCGGCTTCGCGCTGGCCGGCGTGCGGTGGTCGATCGTGTTCGGCGTGCTGACGGTCGGCGCGGCCGTGGTGCCGCTTGTCGGCACGGCCCTGGTCTGGGTGCCCGTCGCCGCCTGGCTGGGCTGGTCCGGTCATGTGGGAGCGGCGCTGTTCGTCCTGATCTGGGGAACCGCGGTCGTGTCGACGGCCGACCACGTGGTCCGGCCGCTCTTCATCTCGAGCCGGGCGAAGATTTCGACGCTGCCGGTGTTCATCGGCCTGCTCGGCGGGATCGCCGCGTTCGGCGTGACCGGGATCTTCCTCGGCCCGGTGGTGATCGCGCTCGTGCTCGCCCTGCTCGAGTTCGCGGAGGAGGCTCGATCGGAACCCACTGTCGAGTCTTGAGTCCTGAGTCTTGAGCCCGCGGCCTGAGCCCTGAGCCTTGAGCCTCGTCTTGGGATCGGGGATCAGGGATCGGGGATCGGGGCACGATCGCCCGCCATGGTCCCTGATCCCTGATCCCTGACCCCTGACCCCCGATCCCTGGGTTCTACTGATGTCCTTTCTAGAGTCTCTGCCCGGCTCTGTGATCCTCGGCCCCATGGCGAAGGGCTGCAATCTTCCCTACCGGCGGCTGTCGGTCGAGCTCGGCGCGCGCGTGACGTGCAGCGAGATGGCGCTGGCGCGGCGGCTCAAGCAGAACCGGCGGCCGGAGTACGCCCTGATCCGCCGCGCGCCGGAGGAACCCTGCTTCGGCGTTCAGCTGGCCGGCAACAAGCCCGAGGAGATGGCCTGGGCCGCGGCGCTCGTCGAGGAGCGCGGCGCGAGTTTCGTCGACGTGAACCTCGGGTGCCCGATCGACTACTTCACGAGCAAGGGGCTCGGCGCCGCCCTGGCGCGGCAGCCCAAGCGCGTCGCGAAGATCGTCGAGGCGATGAAACTCGCGGTGAAAGCCATCCCGGTGACGGTGAAGTTCAGGCTCGGCTGGAACGACGACCAGCGGAACTACCTCGAGGTCGCCCGGGCGGCAGTCGATGCCGGCGCCGGCGCGTTGTTCGTTCACGGGCGAACGCGCGACGCGCGCTACCGCTTCGCCGCCGACTGGGACGCGATCGGCGAGGTGGCGCGCGCGGTGAGCGTCCCCGTCATCGGCAACGGCGATCTGCTGTTTCCGCACGAGATGGAAGCGGCCCGGGCGCGATCCCATTGCGCCGCCGTGGCGGTGGCTCGCGGGGCGCTCATCAAGCCGTGGATCTTCGGCGAGGCGACCTCGGGTTACCGGGACATCTCGGCTGACGAGCGGGTGGCCATCTACCGGCGTTACGTGGCCCTCGCGCTCGAGCACTGGGGCGATCACGACCGCGGCCGCGGCCAGGTGGCCGAGTTCACGCGCTGGCACTTCGGATTCTGGTGCCGCTATGCGCCGCGCCGGCCGGATGGGAGCTGGCCGGGCATGCAGGAGCGGGAGGACGTTCGCTTCGCGCGCACGCCGCTCGAGCAGTTGCTCGCGCGCCAGGACCAGGCGGCGCACGCCTGGATCACCGAGCGGCTGCTGGCCGGAGAAGACGTCGATCCCGCCGCCGCCCCGCCGCCATCGGAGGAAGACACGCAGCCGGGGAGTGAAATCGAAGTGTCCGGGTGACTACGCGCCGGCCGCTGACCGAACTCGCCCCTCACTTCCCCGCCGGCGCCAGCCTCTTCAGTCCATCGCGGACGGCGTCCTCGAGCTCGAACCCGTACGACTCCGAGTAGCCGACCAGGCGACCGCGGATGATGCCCTCGCCGTCGATCACCACGGTCGTAGGGATGGGACCCACGCTGAACAGCTTGGAAATCCGCCCGCTGTCGTCCAGGGAATGGCGCCAGGCCATCTTCCCTTCGGCGATCGCGGCGCGCCAGGCGCTCGCGTCGTCATCGACGCTGATGCTCAGCAGGACCACCGGCTGCGCGGCGTACTTCTTCTGGATGGCCCGCAGGTACTTGACCGTCTCGAGGCACGGCCCGCACCAGCTGGCCCAGAAGTCGACGATGACCACCTTCCCGCGCAGGCTCTCGAGGTCGAGGCGCTCGCCGTCGAGCGTCTCGACGCTGAAATCGGGCGCGAAATTCTCGCGCGCCCGCCGCGGGTTGGCGATCATCCGCTCTGCGTCCTTCGCCGCGGCGCCGAGCGGCGCCACCGCGAGGTACAGGCGCAACTGCTCGATGCCCGCCGCGTCGTCTCCCGCCTTGAGCATCGCCTTCCCGAGGTTGTAACGGGTCGTGTGGAGGCTCGGGTCGAGTTCCAGCGCCGCGCGGAATTCCTCCGCGGCCGCCTTCAGGTCGTCCGCGCCGGGCGGCTGCTTCTCGCCGGCCCGCAGGAAGAGCGCGATCCCCTTGGTGTTGTGCGCGACGGCCTTGTCGCTTGCGGTTGCCGCGCACCCGATAGCCTTGTCGCACGACTCGAGCACGTTCTTGTAGGCGCGCAGGCCGGCGTAGGCCTGCGCGAGCAGGAGGTAGCCGCGCGCGGTCGGCTTCTCCTTGCCGAGCGCCTTCTTGAGGATCTTCGCGGCCTCCTCGTATTGCCTCTTCCCGATCAGGCGCAGCGCCTCTTGCAGCGCCGGGCTCAGCGGCTCGGCCGACGCCTGTTGGGGGACGGTCTCCCGGCTCGAGAAAGACGAGGCGGCCGCCGGAGAGGGCCAGGCGAGAATCACCGCCACCAGCACAGCCAGCCATGGCATCGGTCGCATCGGCAGCCTCCTCGGATTGGCCTCGCGAGGGCCCGGGTCGGTCGGCAAGAGTGTATCGCGATGCGGGGCCGTCGGGGTCCGCCGAATCGTCCCGGCCGAAGTGACGCCGGGTTCCATCATGGACACGCGTCTCCCGCTCCATCGACCCCCCCGGTTTGACAGCCCACCCGGCCCGTGCTACTTGTTCGAGCACACTGTGGAAGGCGGGTGCCATGGCTGACACGGAGTTCGTGAACGAGCTCGCGCGGAGGGCCCGGGTTTCGCGCGCCGACACCGCGGCGGTGCTGGAGGCCCTTGCGCGATTCGCGCCCGAGCACCTGCCAGGGGCGGAATCCCCGCCGGCCGCCGATGCTGAGTTCCCCGTCACCGCCACGATGCGGGCCGGGTCGGACGAGGTCGCGTCGCTCATCGCCGAGGCCGGACGCCACCCGCTCGGCCTCGAGTTCCTGCTCGAAGGAGACCTGGCGGCCGTGGCGATCTCGTTCCGGACCCATGTCTTCACGGTCGAGGCGGCACGGCAGCTTCTCAGGCCGGACGCGCGCTGAGAGAGAGACCACGAGTCGGAGCCGCGGAGGCCCGTGATGAGTCTGCCGGAATCGGTCATCGCGTGCGAATGCTGGGCGCGCGACGGACTGCAGTCGATGCCCGTGCTGGTGCCCACCGACGAGAAGGTCGAGATGCTCGACCGCATCGGCCGGTCCGGCTTCAGCAAGATCGAGGTCACGTCCTTCTCCAACCCCAAGCTGCTGCCGCAATTCACCGACGCCGCCGACGTGCTGAAGCGGATCGAGCGGCGCCAAGGCGTCTCGTACGTCATCCTGATGCCGAATGCGAAGGGGTTCGACCGGTTCGAGATCTGCCAGAAGGAAGGATTCGGTGGCGACGAGATCATCCTCATGATCTCGTCGAGCGAGGCGCACAACCAGCTCAACTTCAGGATGACGCACGCCGAGGCCATGGCCGAACATGCCGGCCTCATGAGGCGGGCCCACGCGCTGGGCGTCCGGGTCATCGGGTGCGCGGGAACGGTCTACGGCTGCCCCGTGAAGGGCGACATCCTGACGGCGGACGTCGCGAAGGTCGTCCGCTTCTACGTCGAGGAAGGCGCCCAGACGATCATGCTGGGCGACACGACCGGCGTCGCGAACCCGCGGCTCGTGCGCGAGCGGGTGGGCGAGCTGATGGCGATCTTCCCGGGCGTCGAGTTCATTGCGCATTTCCACGACACGCGCGGCACCGGTATCGTCAATTCCGTGGCCATGCTTGAGCTCGGCGTCCGCTACGTCGATTGCTCGATCGGCGCCATTGGCGGCCAGCCGGCGACCGGGGCCGCCAAGTACTCCGCAGGCTTCACCGGGAACACGTGCAGCGAGGACCTCATGGCCGTGCTCGGGGAGATGGGGGTCCGAACCGGGATCGACATCGAGCGTCTCATCGACGCCGGCCGGCGCGCCGAGGAGATCCTCGGCCAGCGGCTGCGATCGAACGTGATCAGGAGCGGCCCAGTCATCCACGGCGAGTCGTCGCCGCACAAGGAACCGGGGACGGCGATCGCCGCCACCGGCGGCACCGGCGTCGTTCCATGATCGAACTGACCAGAGTCAGCAAGCAGTTCGACGGGAAGCGGCGGGTCACCGCGCTCTCCGAGGTCAACCTGAAGGTTGCCCGGGGCGAGCTGGTGTCGATCGTCGGGCCGTCGGGGTCCGGCAAGTCGACGCTGCTCAATCTCGTCGGCGGCCTGGATCGGCCGAGCACGGGCGACATCGTCATCGACGGCCAGCGGCTCGGCGGCCTCTCGGACGACCAGTTGACGCTCATCCGCCGGGACAAGCTCGGGTTCATCTTCCAGTTCTTCAATCTCCT
>PMKG01000055.1 GCA_003157675.1 Acidobacteriota bacterium | reverse complement strand
GACGCATTGAGCATGCCGGCAACGAGCAGTACCAACGACAGCCGAACCATCTCAGTACCCATCACGACATCTGTTCTTCTTGGCCGCGGTCGCGCGATGGTCGTGCTCGCTCGCGGCGGCCCCTGGCTCAAAGGCAAGATCGATTCCAGTTCAGTGGCACACACATATGCGGCGGATCTTCTTGGACTTGGCGGCGTGTCGGAGTCGCCGAGGCTTTGGCGCGGCCGACGCATGGTGACGAAATGAAGGCATGGGACTTTCAGGCGTCACGTCCGAATCACGAGGGACGCCGCAGCGCCCCGTGGAACTTGCTGACCCGAAAGGCGACCGCTGTAAAGCAGGAGGTGCCGAAGAGTGGAACCGGCTTTGCACTGAGAGGAAATGGCTTCATGGCGTCGGCGTACGCGTGCGAACACACACGATGGACACTACGACCCCGATACCCGCCGACCTTTCCTGGCCTCAGCCGGTTGGCGCACCTGCCTCACACTCGCGTCTGTCTGACGGGCTGTGGGATCCGGCAATGGTCTGGCCGCTCTCCCGTCCGCGGACTGTTGTCCTCGTACTCGTCCTGCTCGTCGCGCTCGGCGGGCTGTTCCGGTGCTACGGTCTCGACTACGGCAGCTTCAGCGAGGACGAAATCAACAAGGTGCTCGCGGTGCGCGCGTATGCCCGCGGCGAATGGAGCGCCAACGCCGAGCATCCAATGGTCATGAAGGTCATGATGTGGGCCTCTTCGGCATGCGCTCAGGTCTGGAGCGGCCTGGTGTCCCGCATCGGGTGGTCCGCGGTGTCGCCAGAAGCGGCGCTTCGCGTGCCGAACGCGCTGGCGGGGACTGCGGCCGTCATTCCGCTCTTCCTGCTCGTGCGCTCGTTCTTCGGGTGGCCGACTGCCCTCTGGGCATCCTTGTTCCTGGCGCTGGACGTGACGGCCACCGGCATCAACCGCATCGGTAAGGAGGACAGCTTCTTGGTGCTGTTTCTCCTGTTTGGAGCCTGGTTGTACGAGGAGGCACGCGCGCGTCACCTGCGCGACGGATCTGCCCCGCACCGGTGGTACGCCGCCAGCGGAGCGGCATTCGGCCTGATGCTCGCTTCGAAGTACATGCCGTACCAGCTGGGGTTGTGGACCCTGTTCACTATGGTGGTCAGCGCGGAATCGAAGCGGGTTGCGGTTTCGAGTGGTCAGGGCCCTCAAATCGTCCAGCGCGCGTCCAAGTGGTTCTATCTGGCGATCGCGGCAGCGTTCGTCGCGGCAAATCCAGCCATTCTCCTTCCCGGCACGTGGAGGTACCTGTTCGGCTACGTGGCGGGCACCACCATTACCCACCACGGTGCCTTCTTCGGCGGACGCATCTACATGAACATGGTGGAGGCCACCCCCTGGGGCCTGCCGTGGTCCTTCTACTTCGTCTACCTCGCGACCAAGACCCCGCTACCCGTCCTCGGCGCAATCGCTGTGGGAATCGTCGAGATCGTTCGCCGCCGCCGTGAGCGTGGCGCCGTCTTCGCCAGGGTCTTCCTCATCTTCTTTCTGCTCCCAGCCTCGCTCATCGCGGGCAAGTTCGGGCGGTACCTGCTGCCCACCTTGGTCGTGCTCGACATCGTCGCAGCACTCGGCGTCACCCGGGCGCTCGACCTGATCGGACGAGCCGCCCGGTCAGACGGCCGCGCGTTGACGGCCGGCGTTCTAGTGGCGGCAGTCCTTGGCGCGCCTCTCGTAGCCCAGGTCCGTTGGAGTCCGCATCCATCGCTCTATCAGAACGCCATCGGGCGCCGCCTGTCTGCACCCGGGGCCATGTTCCCCAACGACGAACTGTACGACATCGGCGTCCGCGAAGCGGTCGAGTGGATCTCACGGCGGGCGGCCCCTGGCGCCTCGATCGCCAGCGACGCACCCGGCGTGGTGGCCGAGTATCTGCGGCGCTACGGCCGTTCCGATATCGAGGCCCGCTCGCTGTCGATGGCCGGGCTCGCGCGCCCTCCCGTCCAGGCCTGGCTGTTGGCGCAGAATAGCCACGCGTGCTTCGAGAGCGCCCTGATCGTCGAACAGGTGCGGCGGCAGAGGCCGGAGTTCGTGTATCGAGTGCACGGAACGGCGGCAGTAGAAACGTATCGCCTGCCGTGGTAGGGTGCTCCCATGGATCCGCGTGCACACCCAGGCGGTATACAGCTGGAGGACGGGGCCTCACGGTACCGTTCGCTCCTCGAGGTGATGGATCTCGTCGCCGTTCACTCGGACCTCGATGGATTGCTCCCGGATCTGGCCAGTTGCCTGCTGAAGGTCGTCGATTTCGACGGAATCGGGCTCGCCCTGCCGATCGACGACGGCAAGACGCTGGTCCTCTATAAGGTCCTCGTCGTCGGGCCCTCCGGGACCGCCACCGAGACCAGCATCGAGTCGATACCGGCTCCGCCGTTCCAGGATTCGCAGCTGGCGTTGCTCTGGGCGGGGCAGACGCCAGTCGTGCTGCACAGCCTCGACGAGGACAGCGCCTACCCGGCGAGCGTCGCATCGCTCCGCGAGAGCGGAAAGCGGTCGGCGTGCCTGCTTCCGCTCACGACCGCGCTGCGCCCGGTGGGGTTGATCGGGTTCGCGTCCTCCCGGGCCGGCGCGTACGACGAGGCCGACCTGGTGTTTCTGCAGCGCGTGGCCAGCCATGTGGCGATCGCCATCGACAACGTGCGCCACCACCAGGAGGCGCTCGCCTATCAGCGCCAGCTCGAGGCCGACCGCGATCATTGGCGGGCGCTGCTCGAGATCAACAACGCGCTCGTCAGCAAGCTCGACCTTGCCTCCCTGCTGGCGGCCATCACGCCGAACCTTCGCCACATGGTCGCGCACTACTACACCAGCCTGGCGCTGCTCCAGGACGGGGGAAGAAAACTCGGGCTCTATGCGGTCGATCCCAAGCTGCCCGCCGAGATCGACGAGGTGGTGTCGTCGATCGGACCGGAGGATTCACCATTCGCGTCCGCGCTCGCGCAGGGACGACCGCTGGAGCTGGATCCTGTGGAGATGTCGTCGCTTCCGGAACCACTTCGGAGGCATGCGGACGCCGTGAACGTGCGGCGCGTCTGCTTCATCCCCATGGCCACGCCGCGCGGCGCACTCGGCGGCCTCTCGCTCGCGCGCTGCAGCCCTGAGCCGTTCAGCGCCGGGGACCTCGACCGGGCCTCTCAAGCGGCGGGGCAGATCGCGATTGCGATCGAGAACGCGCTGGCGTTCCATGAAATCGCGGCCCTCAAGGACCGGCTCGCGCTCGAGAACCTGTATCTCGAGGACGAGATCCGGGGCGAGCAGCACTTCGAAGAGATCATCGGCGAGAGCCGGGCGCTGCAGCACGTGCTCGCGCAGGCGCGGAGCGTGGCGACTACCGACACCGCCGTCCTGCTGCTCGGGGAGACGGGCACCGGCAAGGAACT
>PMKG01000182.1 GCA_003157675.1 Acidobacteriota bacterium | reverse complement strand
CTCTACGAGAAATACTGCGACGGCGGCTGGGCACCGGGCTGCCATCAACTGGCCCTCACTTACGAGCAGGGCGACGGCGTCCTCAAGGACGTGCCGAAGGCGCTGACCCTCTATACCCAGGCGTGCGACGGAGAGAGCGTCGAGAGTTGCGTGGCGGCCGGCACGCTGTACCTGGGCGGCGACGCGGCGATCGCGCGCGACCTCCTGGCCGCGACACGCTTCTACGGAAAGGCGTTGGTCCTCTACAAGGAGGGGTGCGACGCGGGCAGCCATCCCGATTGCATCGAACAGGAACGGATGCGCACCAGGCTGGCGGTCATTTCGACGGGGCAGGTGCCGACAAACAAGTAGACATCTTTTGATCGTGCGATCGTGCGATCGTGCGATCTTGCGATCTTGCGAAGTACGGACGGCGTGACTCCCAGATCGCAAGATCCTCAGATCGCAAGATTCTAAGATCGCAAGATTCCCAGATCGCGGCCCGGCTCAGAATTGCAGGCCGGTGGTGAAATGGACCCTGGCTCCACCCCCCTGCCGGAAGCCCACGTCGAGGCTGGCCTGGAACAGGCTCGCGAGCAAGAAGACACCCGCGCCGCCGCCGGTCCTGAAATGAGCGTCCGATAGCCGCTCTCCCGTGTTCCAGACGGTGCCCGTGTCCGTGAACAGGCTCACGCCGAGACGGCTGATGCCCATCGGCGAGCTCAGCGGAATTCGAATCTCGGCCGACGCGCCCAGCAGGTTGTCGCCGGAGAACGACCCCGCGCGGTAGCCTCGCAGACTCCCGGCCCCGCCGAGCAGGTAACGCGCATAGAGCGGCTGTGCGCCGTCGGCCCCGGCGTACTGCACGCGCAGCGAGAGCACCGATTGGCCGAGGAGGCCGCGGTAGGCCCGCAGGTCCGCCTTGAACCGGTTCACCGACGCGGACGTCGCCGGCTGCAGGCGCTCCCACCCGATCGAAGCGAATACGGCGTTTCTCGGGAAGACCGGGTCGCGCCGCGTGTCGAACGTCAGGTCGGCCCCGTAGCTCACCACGTTCTCCGCAAGGTCGCCGAACCTCACGTGCCCGAACCCGCCGTGTCCGCTCGCCCGCAGGGCACCCGTGAGCCGGCGTGATACTTCCACCCAGGCGTCCCGCCGATCCTCGTCGAGGTCGTAGAACGGGTTGGTGCGCGCCGACACCGACGCGCCGCCGAGGATTCTGTCGAACGGGCCGTGCGCGAGCGGCCGATCGAGCTCGACCGCCGCCCGGCGCGTCGCGCCCCACGACGCCGGCACCGAGATCCGACTCCTCCGTCCCACCGCATCGACGAAGCTGAACCGTCCGCCGTAGGTCAGCCCGTACCCGTCGGCGTAGCTCAGGATCGGCATGACCATTCCGCTGGCCCACAGCCTGCGGAACGGGCGCACGAAGGCGGGTCCCTGCCCGACCGTATCGGCCAGCGGGTGCTCGCGGACGATGATCACGAGCGCCACGTCGCCGCCGGGCTCGAGCGACCGGTAACGCTTGAGGACGTCGACCTCCTCGAACTTGCCGCTCTCCTTCAGCCGGCGCGTTGCCGCGTCGACCGTCTCCGCGTCGATCGGCTGGCCGACGGTCAGGCCGGCAAGCCGCAGCACCTCGGCGTCGGGCGTCGCGTAGTTGCCGTGGACACGGACCTCGGCGAGCACCTCCGCCGGAACGGCAGTCTGTTCGACCGCGACCTGCTGCGCCACGGCCGCGCGGCCGAGCGCCAGCAGCCCGAGCAGTGCGACCACCGGCATCGGGGACAGCCGCCTCATGGGCGCTTCGGCGGCAGGATCCGAACCCGTGCGCCGACCTCCGCCTTCTTGTAGTCGTAGAACTGCCGCTCGTACCGGATGCCGTACGTGCCGGTCGCGAAGGTGACCCCGCCCTGCATCGAGATCCGGCCGGGCAGCCACACCCCATCGAGGACCCGCGACATCGTCATCGACGCCGAGACGTGATCGACGCGGACCAGCCACCGCGCGGGCAGGAACCCGAAATCGGTGATGTCGAACGTGTACTTGACGATCTGGTGTTCGGTCGGCTCGATCCAGAGCGTGACGCGCGACACCTTGTTCATCTGTCGCTCGATCTTCTGGTCTTCGTCCTCGGAAGGCGTCGGCTTCGCCTTCCCGGGCCTGGCCGGCGCGGCCTTCTTCTCCTGTGCCTTCTCGTTGTCCTTCTCGTCGCTGAACAGGTTCGTCGGGTAGTACTCGACCCGCAGCACCTGACGTCCTTCGAACGTCTCTCGCGCGGCGAGGTAGTAGTGCCCCGGCTCGAACTTGAACTGCAGGAAGTACGCCTCCGACACGAATTCCGGCTCGCCGTGATTGTCGATGAGTTCCTTCAGCGAGGGCGCCTCGGCCTTGTCTGACGCAACGCCAGTCTGGTCCGGCCGCTCCTTCTTCGCTGCCGCCTCCTCCGCCCGCCTCTCCCGGTCCTTCTGAGTCTTCAGCCAGCGCGCTTCGTACGCGCGACGCTCCGCCTCCGAAAGGGCGACACCGTCATAACGCAGTGGGCTGCGGATCAGGTATCCGTCGCGGACGTACCACATGTACTCGCGCCGGAACCCGTTGAGCGGCAGGCCGTACTCCTCGTCTTTCGACCACACCGGCAGGCGGCCGGACGTGGTGATCGAGAACGTCTCGGTCTCGCTGAGGATGTAGTCGTGGAGCTTGCGCCAGTTCTCGTCCCGGCGCTCGAGCACGCGCGCCATGAACGCGTCGAGGTCGTTGGCCTTCGCGGCGGGGCTTTGCGGGGTGGAACTGGCGGGGACCAGGCACGCAGCCAGCATCGCGCCGGCCGTTGCCAGGACCCCTCGCCGTCGGGGATGCGTCGTACGCACGAGTGCCCTCATCTCCGGATGAGACGAGGGCACCCGAGCGGAAGTTCTACTTCTTGACGTAGATCGCGAGCCGCGGAAACGCGAACGTCCCGGCCACGTCGTCGACGATGTTCACCTGGCACGTATAGAGGCCGGGCTTGAGGTCGGTCGTCGGCACCTCCAGCTGGAACGTCGTCGCCTTGCGGTCCGGCGAGCTGACGGCGGCGGCCTCGACCAGGCTCGTCTCGAGCACGCGCTGCTGGCCGCGGAAGAACAGGACGTTCGACACGACCCGGATCCCCTGGCCCGCCGCCGCCGCGGCCTTCGCCTCGTTGCCGCCTTCAACGGTGGGCGTCGCCGCGTCGTACAGCTCGTAGTAGAGGTAGAGCGGCTGGCCCGCAACCACGACGTGCGCCACGCTCGGGATGAGTTCCGTGCCGTTCTGGAGCAGCGGGTTCCGGGGATCCTTCTTGATTCCGGACTGCAGCCGCGACCCCACGATGACCGAGCTGAGCCTGATCGGATTGTGCGCGAGGTCGGGCACGGTGATCGCCGCCTCGAACGAGCCCATGGCCCCGGTCTCGTTCTCGCGCACGACGACCTTCATGTTGAACACGCCGGGCGGCAGTTCGAGGTCGGTCTGGTACTGCACGTTCTTCCGCTCGACCTGCTCGCTCGCGGACACCGCCAGGTTGACGGTATCCCGGATCCGGGCCACCGGCCGCTGCTGCGGGTCTCGCACGACGCCGACGATGTCGATCGTGGCCTTGCTCTTGTCACCGGACTTGTTGAAGGGGACGCTCGAGCCGGGCACCATGATCCAGACCGGCACGAAGTACCGGTCTCCCTTGATCCGGAAGTAGGCCGATGAGGCGTAGACCGGTACGTCGGTCACCGACAGGTCGGAGAAGAGCTGCTCGGTCAGCTGCTGCTCGCGGTCGTCGCGTCCGGCGTGCGCGAAGTCGCGCGGCGCGTAGTAGCCGGCGCGATACTCGAGCTTGAGGTCCGGGCGCTTGAGCGACACGCGGATTCGCCGGAACCGGCCGTCCTTCGAGCGATTGGTGCTCGAGAAGCCGAGCAGGTAGTACGCCGACGTGTCGGCCACCACCTTGTCGAACACGGTCCCGAAGTCGTTCAGGTCGAAGAACGCCCGGCCGCCCGTGTCCTGGGCGAGCGAGGAGAGCGCGTCCTGCGACGACGACATCGAGTCGAACCGGCCGGAGACGGCCGCCCCCGAGAAGGCCGACTGGCCCCTCGTGCTCGCCTGGCTGGCGTCGCCCGCCGGGCCGAGCGCCTGCAGCCCCCGCATGTCGGCCGCGTAAATCGACACGTTGCTCTTGACCGCCTTGTCGACCACCGTGCGCATGGCGACGCGGTTGTCGAGGCCGGTCTGCGTCATCCCGCTGCTGAAGTAGATGAGCGACTTCTTCTGCTCGATCGGCGCCATCGCCTCGGTCAGCGCCTGGATCGCCTGCAGCCGGCGGTCGGTGTTGAAGAGAGTGAACTCGCTGTCGTCGGCCGTGAACCCGGTCGCCGAATCGTCGGTCGGGTCGCTGGCCGTGAGCTCCTCGAATCCCATGCCCTCCACGCCAGTCATCACGTCGAGCGTGTGCAACAGCAGGTCGCGGTCGGAGGTGAAGTCCTGGGGCACCTGGAGCGTCGTCGACAGGGTGGCGATGGCGACCATGTCGGCCGGCGTCAGCTTCTTCTCGATGTAGTCGCGGGCCGACTGGGCCGACCGCTTGATCTCCTCGGGCTGCATCGAGCTGAGGTCGAAGAGC
>PMKG01000079.1 GCA_003157675.1 Acidobacteriota bacterium | reverse complement strand
GTGGACTTCCACGCCGAGGCCACCTCCGAGAAGATCGCGATGGGCTGGCACCTCGACGGCCGCGTCACCGCGGTCATCGGCACGCACACGCACGTGCAGACCGCCGACGAGCGGGTTTTCCCGAACGGCACCGCCTACATCACCGATGCCGGCATGACCGGCCCGCACGAGTCGATCATCGGCACCGAGCGCCAGCCGGCGCTCGCCCGCTTCCTGACCGGCATGCCGTCGCGCTTCGAGCCGGCCACCGGCGACCCGCGCCTGAACGGCGTCGTCATCGCGGCCGACGACGAGACCGGCAAGGCGACGTCGATCACGCGCCTCTCCTGCACGATGGCCGACCTCGAGCGAATGGACAAGGAAACGGCGATAGAATAACGGCCGTGCCCACCGACGACCTGTTCGGGCTGCCGTTCGAGTCTTCGTCCCCGGAGGAGGGCTCGGACCGGGATCGCCCGGCGCCCGAGGGCGAGCCGGAGCGGCGGGTCTGGACCGTCACCTCGCTCACCGCGGCCATCCGCGCCACGATCGAGACCCGCTTCGGCGAGGTCTGGATCGAAGGCGAGCTGTCCAACTGCCGGCTCTGGCAGCAGACCGGCCATCTCTACTTCACGCTCAAGGACTCCGGCGCCCAGATCAAAGGGGTGATGTGGCGCTCGGCCGTCCGCGCGCTGCGGTTCCGCCCCGAGGACGGTCTGCTGGTGCTCGCTCGTGGCCGCCTGAGCGTCTACGACCCGAAGGGCGAGTACCAGCTCGTCTGCGAGCAGATGGAGCCGCAGGGCGCGGGCGCCCTGCAGCTCGCCTTCGAGCAGCTCAAGAAGCGCCTCTCGGCCGAGGGCCTCTTCGCGAAAGAGCGCAAACGCCCGCTGCCCGCGCTCCCCCGCACGATCGGCATCGTCACCTCGCTCGACGGCGCGGCGATCCGCGACATCGTCCAGGTGATCTCGAGACGCCACCCGAACGTCCACCTGGTCATCCGGCCGGCGCGGGTGCAGGGCGAGGGCGCGGCCGCCGACATCGCGCGCGGGCTCGCAGCGGTGACGGCGCTCGCCGGCGTGGACGTCGTCATCGTCGGCCGGGGCGGCGGATCGATCGAGGACCTGTGGGCGTTCAACGAGGAGGTGGTGGCGCGCGCCATCGCCGCGTCGCCGGTCCCGGTCATCTCGGCCGTGGGGCACGAGACCGACTTCACGATCGCCGACTTCGTCGCCGACCTGCGGGCGCCGACCCCCTCGGCGGCTGCCGAAATGGTGGTGGCCGCCCAGGACGAGTTCCGCGCGCGCATCGACCGGCTGGCCGGGCGGGCCGCCGCCGCGGCGCGCCGGCGGATCGAGCGTCTTCGCGACCTCACGCACCGGCTCTCGGGACGCCCCGGACTGGCCGGATGGCCGGCCCGCGTGGCGATGGCCGGCCGTGACCTCGCCGAGGTCACGCACCAGCTCGGGCGGTCGGGCCGCGCGCTGGTGGCGACGCGGGAGCGCCGGTATCATGAGCTGCGGCTCGCGCTCGAGACCTACGATCTGCGGCGTCAGATCGGCGCCGTCCGCGCCCGCCTGACGCGCGCCGAGGCGCTTCTTCGCGCCGCGGCGATCGAGACGAGGACGCGCGCCGACGCGCGCTTCCGGGACCAGGCCGCGCGCCTCGAGAGCCTGAGCCCGCTGGCCGTGCTCGGACGCGGGTACGCGGTGTGCTGGAACGAGGACCGCACGCGCATCATCCGCGACGCGTCGGTCGTGCGGCCGGGCGACGAGGTCCGCGTCACGCTGCACCGCGGCGAGCTCGCCTGCCGCGTGGAACAGGGCGAGTGAGACGGGCACGCATCTTATGGACACCACGATCAAGGATTTCGAAGCCGCCATCGCCGAGCTCGAGGGGATCGTCAAGAAGCTGGAGGAGGGCGATCTCCCGCTCGAGACCTCGCTGTCGCTCTACGAGCGCGGCGTGCAGCTCTCCCGCTTCTGCCACACGCGCCTCGAGGAGGCGGAGCGCCGCATCGAGGTCCTCGACGAGAAGGGCGACCTGAAGCCGGCTCCGGCGTCGCTCTCGAGCCTCCCTCCCGACGACGAGGCGAGACGGGAGAAGGGGAAGTGAGCGCACCGGCCGAGCCGCTCGGGGAGTACATCGGCGCGCAGTGCCGGCGCGTGGACGAGGCGCTCTCGCGCTTCCTTCCCGGTCCGCCGGCCTGCCCTCCCCCGCTCAGCGAGGCGATGCGCTACAGCCTGTTCGCCGGCGGCAAGCGCTTCCGCCCGGTGCTCGTGCTCGCCGCGGCCGAAGAAGTGGCCGCCACGCCCTCCCTCCAGGAGCCGCCCGGGCAGGCGGCGACGCGGGAGGACGCCCACCGACTCGCGCTGCCGGCGGCCTGCGCGATCGAGATGATTCACACCTACTCGCTCATCCACGACGATCTCCCCGCGATGGACGACGACACGCTCAGGCGCGGCCGGCCGACGCTGCACATGGCCCACGGCGAGGGGACGGCGATCCTCGCCGGTGACGGCCTGCTCACCGAAGCGTTCGCACTGCTCTCGCGCGAGCCGGCCTGCGGCGAGCCGGTGCTGCTTCGCCGGCGGATGCAGACGCTCTCCGAGATTGCGCGGGCGGCGGGCGCGCTCGGCATGGTCGGCGGCCAGGCGATCGACCTGGCGGCGGCCGGGGCTGCCACGCCAGGCGGCGACGGCGCCGCGTTCGACCTCGAGCGACTGCGTGAGATGCACGCGATGAAGACCGGGGCGCTCATCCGGGCGTCCGCAATCGCCGGGGCCATCATGGCTGGCGGGACGTCCGCGGCCATTGCGGCGATCGCCGATTACGCGTCGGCGCTCGGCCTCGCGTTCCAGATCGTCGATGACATTCTCGACGTCGAGGGCGCGACCGAGGATCTCGGCAAGACGGCCGGGAAGGACGCGGCGGCGGGCAAGCCCACGTATCCGGCGATCGTCGGCCTCGAGCGTTCGCGACATCTCGCGGCGGAGGCTCACGCCGAGTCCGGCCGGGCGCTCGCGCGCGTCGGCATTGACGGCGGACGACTCCACGAGATCGCCGAGTGGGTGGTGGGGCGGAGGAACTGACACCGTGGCCGCCAAGTCCCGCACCCGCCTCGACCTGCTTGTCACCGAGCGGGGGCTGGCGCCGTCGCGTGAGCGCGCCCGGGCCCTGATCCTCGCCGGGCTGGTCACCGTCGACGGCCGCGTGGAGTCGAAGGCGGGGACGGCCGTGGCCGCGGACGCGGCGGTGGAACTGGTCCGGCCGGATCATCCGTACGTGGGTCGCGGCGGCGTGAAGCTGGCGCACGCGCTCGACGCGTTCGGGATCGCCGTTGAGGGACGAGAGGCGCTCGACATCGGCGCGTCGACCGGCGGGTTCACCGACGTGCTGCTGCAGAGGGGCGCGGCGCGGGTGGTGGCGCTCGACGTCGGACACGGCCAGCTCGACTGGCGCATCCGGAACGACCCGCGGGTGATCGTCATCGAGGGGCGGAACGCGCGCTTTCTCTCGCCCGAGGATTTGCCCGGCCCGGTGGACCTGGTCGCGATCGACGTGTCGTTCATCTCGCTGACGCAGATCCTGCCGCGCGTGCCGGCAGTCGTGCGCCGCGGCGCGGACATCGTCACGCTCGTCAAGCCGCAGTTCGAGGCGGGGCGCGAGGAGGTCGGGAAGAAGGGGATCGTGCGCGACCCCGACGTGCACGCCCGGGTCGTCGAGCAGGTGACGGCCGCGGCGGCTGGTTTTGGCCTCGAGCGGCTGGCGATGACGCCGTCGCCCATCACCGGCGCCGAGGGGAATCGGGAGTTCCTGCTGCATCTGAGGGCGGCCGGGTAAGTCGAGGCCGCGGGGGAGACGAGAGAAGCCATGGTCAAGCGTGTTGGCGTCGTGGCGAGGATCCGGCTGGAGTCGATCGCCCCGCATCTGCTGGAGGTGGCCGCCTGGCTCGAAGCGCGCGGCGTCGAGCCCGTCTTCGAAACCGAGACGGCGGCGCTCGCCGCGATCGTCCCGCCCCGCCGCATCGTGTCCCGAGACGAGCTGCCGGAGGTCGTGGACCTGCTGCTCGTGCTGGGCGGCGACGGCACGCTGCTGGCGATGGCCGACCGCATCGCCCAGGCCGGCCGCGACCTGCCGATTCTCGGCGTGAACTTCGGGCACCTCGGCTTTCTCACCGAGGTGAAGTTCCCCGAGCTGTTTCCGCTGCTCGACTCGGCCATCGCGGGCACGGCGGCGATCGAGCGGCGGCTGATGCTCTGCGCGCGGGTGCTCCGCGACGGCGGGTGCGCCGCCGAGTACATGGCGCTCAACGACGTCGTCATCACCCGGGGCTCGCTGTCGCGCATCATCGAGCTGGCCGTCAGCGTGGCCGACAGCTTCGTCGCCCGCTTCCATGCCGACGGCCTGATCGTCGCGAGCCCCACCGGGTCGACCGCCTACAACCTCTCGGCCGGCGGCCCGATCCTCCATGCGGCCGTCGACGCGCTCGTACTGACGCCCATCGCCCCGCACACGCTCAGCAACCGGCCGGTCGTCATCCCGGCCTCGTCGCCGGTGCTCGTCACGCCGCTCGGCCACGATCCCGACCAGGAGGTGGTGCTGACGATCGACGGGCAGATCGGCCTCGCGCTCGCGCCCGGCGACTCTGTCGAAATCGCACGGCACGATACGCCGCTGCGGCTTGTCAAGTCGCCGACGCACTCCTATTTTGACGTGCTGCGCCAGAAGCTCAAGTGGGCGGAACGATAGAGACCGCCCACAGGACGGCTCTGGGCTCTCGGCTCTCGGCGCAGATGGGCCGAGGGCCAGACACCGCCCAGAGCCAAAAGCCCAGAGCCGGAAGCCGACCTCGGCCGCCAGTCGCAAGCCGTAAGGCGTAGGGCGCAGGTGTCAATGAGGCTGCTTCTGTGCCCGCCTCTGCCTGAAGAAGTCGACCTGGTACTTCCTGACGTTGCGGTTGTGCTCGTCGAGCGTGGACGCGAAGACGTGGGTGCCGTCGTTGCGGCTGACGAAGTACAGGTAGTCGACCGGCTCGGCGTGCGCGACGGCGTCGAGCGACGAGCGGCTCGGCGCCGCGATCGGCCCGGGCGGCAGGCCCGGGAACCGGTAGGTATTGTAGGGCGAATTGACATGCAGGTTCGCGTGCGTCAGGTTGCCCTGGTACTGTCCCCTCGCCTCGAGCGCGTAGATGACCGTCGGGTCGCACTGCAGCGCCATCCTCACGCGCAGCCGGTGGAGATAGACCCCCGCGATGATGGGACGCTCGGCGGGCACCGCGGTCTCCTTCTCCACGAGTGACGCGAGCGTCACGGCCTCGTGGGGCGTCAGCCCCCTGGCCGCCGCCGCCTCGCGCAGCTCGAGCGTGAACACCTGGTGCAAGCGCGCCGTCATCATCCGGACCAGTTCGGCGGCGCCCGCGTGGCGCGAGAGCGCGTAGGTCTCAGGGAACAGGTAGCCTTCGAGGTTGCGAGCCGACGGGTCGATGTCGGAGACGAGCGAGGCGCCCTCGCGGGCCGCTTCGACGAACGAGTCCGCGGTGCCGAGCCCGCGCGACTCGAAGATGCGCGCCATCTCGCGGATCGTCAGCCCTTCGGGAAAGGTGACGGGCCGGAGATACACCTCGCCGCGCGCCAGCATGGTGACGACCTCGGCCGCCCGCATCAGGTGGTCGAAGCGGTACTCGCCCGCCTTGAGACGGCGCGCCGCGCCGGTCCGCCAGAGCGCGAGGCGGAACGTCCAACGGTCCCGCACGACGCCGGCGGCGACCAGCTTCCGCGCGATCGCCGGCGTCCCATCGCCCGGCAGCAGGTCGACGAACTGCTCGCTCGCGGCATATCCCTGGAACGGCTCGCGCCCCTCCCACAGCCACACGCCGGCCGCCATCCCCGCGAGAACGAGGACCACCGCGAGCGCGATGACCATTCGACGAAATGCGCGCATCGTCTGATTCTCTCCGGCGTTCGGCT
>PMKG01000272.1:232-3765 GCA_003157675.1 Acidobacteriota bacterium | reverse complement strand
ATCATCCGCGAAATCCGGAATTTCCTGCATGCGCGTGGTTATGTGGAAGTCGAAACGCCGATGATGCAGGCGATGGCGGGCGGCGCGCTGGCGCGGCCCTTCGAGACGCATCACAACGCGCTCGACATCGATCTCTATCTGCGCATCGCGCCCGAGCTCTACCTGAAGCGCCTGACCGTCGGCGGCATGGAGCGCGTGTACGAGATCAACCGGAACTTCCGCAACGAGGGCATTTCGACCCAGCACAACCCGGAATTCACGATGCTGGAGTTCTACCAGGCCTACTGCGACTACCAGGACCTGATGAACACCACCGAGGAGTTGATCGCGTCCGTGGCGCGTGAGGCCATCGGAGCCGAATCGTGCACGTTCAATGGGAACGAGATTTCGCTGGCGGCGCCGTTCCGCCGCGTCAAGCTGCGGGAGGCCGCGGCGCAGGCGGCGTCGGACAAGTTGGGGGAGATCGTGACGGAGGCGGATCTGCGCGATCTGGCGCGCGCATCGGCCGTCGCGCGGCGGCTGGGCCTGGAGGTGGCGCCAGGCGTCGGCCCCGGCAAGATCGCTGCGGAGATCTTCGAGGCGCTGTGTGAGGCCACGTTGATCCAGCCGACGTTCGTGTACGATTTCCCGACCGAGGTGTCGCCGCTCTCCAAGCAGAAGCCCGACGACCCGGAGACCGTCGAACGGTTCGAACTCTACGCCGGCGGCTTCGAGCTGACCAACGGCTTCAGCGAGCTCAACGACCCGGCGGAGCAGCGACGCCGGTTCGAGCTTCAGTTCGCCGACCGCCAGAAGGGGAACGTCGAGGCGCACGAGATGGACGAGGACTACGTCCACGCGCTCGAGTACGGCATGCCGCCGGCCGGCGGCGAGGGGGTGGGCGTGGATCGGCTGGTGATGCTGCTGACCGACAGCCACTCGATCCGCGACGTGATCCTGTTCCCGCTGATGCGGGCCAGAAAGGACTAGACTCCGTTCGCGATGAACCTGCCCTTCGAGCTGCACATCGCCCTCCGCTACCTGCTGGCCCGCCGCAAGCAGGCGCTCATCTCGGTCATTTCGCTCATCTCGACGATCGGCGTGATGGTCGGCGTGATGGCGCTCGTCATCGCCCTCGCCCTGATGACCGGCCTCCAGGACCAGCTGCGCGACCGGATCCTCGGCTCGACGGCCCACGTGTACGTCTGGAAGGGCGACGGCCTCACCGACTACCGCGCCGACGTCGCGCGGCTGCGGGCCTTTCCCCACGTGACCGGCGCGGCCCCGGCCATCCTCGGCAAGGCCCTCATCACGAGTCCCCAGGACCGGGCGTTCATCACCATCAAGGGCATCGACCCGTCGCTCGAGGCGAGCGTCACCGACCTCGGCCGGTCGATGCGGCAGGGGAGCGTGGCGGCGCTCACGCGGGCGACCGACGACGGCCGTCCCGGCATCCTGCTCGGCACCGACCTGGTCAAGAAGCTCGGCGTGCGCGTCGGCGACCGCGTGCAGCTGCTGACGCCCGACGGCACGCTCTCGCCGATGGGGATGCTCCCGCGCACGCGCACGGTCGACGTGGCGGGCGTCTTCTCCCTGGGCCTCTACGAGTTCGACTCGGCCTACGGCTTCGTCACCATCCCGGTGGCCGAGCGCCTGACCGGCCGCGACAAGCCGGAGCTCGTCGAGCTGCGCGTCGACGACATCTACCGCGCGCCGGAGGTGGCGCGCGCGATCACGGACCAGACGGCCGGGCTGTACCTGACCGAGGACTGGACGAAGCTGAACCAGTCGCTGTTCGGCGCGCTCTGGCTCGAGAAGATGGCCATCTCGATCACCATCGGCCTCATCGTCATGGTCGCCGCGCTGAACATCGTCGCGTCCCTGATCCTGCTCGTGATGGAGAAGAACCGCGACATCGCGATCCTCAAGACGATGGGCGCCTCTTCGCGCAGCATCATGCTGGTGTTCATGCTGCAGGGGATGATCATCGGGCTGGTGGGCACCGCCCTGGGCGCGGCGGCGGGGTGGTCGATCGCCGGCCTGCTCGATCGGTACCGGGTAATCCACATCCCCATCGACGTGTACCAGGTGTCCTACGTGCCATTCGTCGTGCTGCCGCTCGATTTCACGCTCGTCGTGGTCTCGGCGATCGCGATCTGTTTCGTGGCGACGCTCTATCCGTCGCGCCAGGCGTCGAAGCTGGACCCCGCGGAGGCGTTGAGATACGGATAGCGCAATCATGTAGTGACTAGTGGTGAGTGGCTAGTTGCGAGTGGATCACGCGGGACACACTGACCACTCGCCACTAGCGACTGCAGGTTCCTGGAACTGTCAGATGCCCTTCGTCACCGTCACCGCCCTCGAGAAGTCCTACCGCACCGCGACCGGGACGCTCCGCATCCTTCGGGGGCTCGATCTGTCGGTGGAGCGCGGCGAGATGGTGGCCATCGTCGGCGCGTCGGGCGTCGGCAAGAGCACGCTGCTGCACGTGCTGGGCGGCCTCGACACGTTCGAGTCGGGGACGATCCAGATCGGCGAGGCGCGGCTGACGAGCATGACCGACGCGGAACGTGTCGCGTTCCGCAACCGGCACATTGGATTCGTCTTCCAGTTTCACCACCTGCTGCCCGAGTTCGACGCGGTCGAAAACACCGAGATGCCGCTCCGGATCGCCCGGCAGCCGCTGGCCGACGCGCGAGGGCGGGCACACGCGCTGCTCGGCCGCGTCGGCCTCGCCGACAGGCTGCACCACCGGCCGGGCATCCTCTCGGGCGGCGAGCAGCAGCGGGTCGCCGTGGCCCGGGCTCTCGTCACCGAGCCGGAACTGCTGATCGCCGACGAGCCGACCGGCGACCTCGACGAGCAGACGGCCGACGCCCTGCACGAACTGCTGTGCGGCATGCACCGCGAGCACGGGCTCACCTCCATCATCGCCACCCACAACATGCGGCTCGCCGCGCGCTGCGACCGCGTCCTGCGCCTCGAAGGCGGGCGGCTGTCCTGACCTGTCCCGGAAGGGGTCGGAGCGGTTTTCGTCAGATGAAGCTGTCAACGCTGACGAACACGGCCTCGACCCCTTCTGTCGAGAGCCCAGAGTCGAGAGCCGTCTTCGGCGGGCCTTTCCCGCCGCCCGCCGCGAGAGGGTTGCCATATAATCCGATCAGGGCGTCCACACAACACGTCGTGTCAGCCGTCGCAGGTGGTTCGGATGTTCGAACGCTACACCGAAAGAGCGAGGCGGGTGCTCTTCTTCGCCCGCTACGAGGCCAACCAGCTCGGGAGCGAGTCCATCGAGAGCGAGCACCTGCTGCTGGGGCTGATCCGCGAGGGCAAGGGGCTCACCAGCCGGCTCTTCGGCCGCTCGCGCGTCTCATTCGAGAGCGTGCGTCAGGAGATCGAGGGCCGGGCGGCGTCGCGCGACGACAGTCCCTTCCCGCACGAGATCCCCTTCAGTGCGGAAACCAAGCGGGTGCTCGGACTGGCCGCCGACGAGGCGGACCGCCTGCGCCACGCCTACATCGGCACCGAACACCTGCTGCTCGGCCTCCTGCGGG
>PMKG01000272.1:0-165 GCA_003157675.1 Acidobacteriota bacterium | reverse complement strand
GCTCATCGGCGAGCCGGGCGTGGGAAAGACGGCCATCATCGAGGGACTGGCGCAGCGGATCGCCGAAGGCGACGTGCCCGACTGCCTGGCCGACAAGCGGCTGCTCGCCCTCGACATCTCGCTCATCGTCGCCGGCACGAAGTACCGCGGCCAGTTCGAAGAGCG
>PMKG01000374.1 GCA_003157675.1 Acidobacteriota bacterium | reverse complement strand
CTGCGCAGCCCCGACCGCGCCACCATCGTCGTGACGCACTATCAGCGGCTGCTCAACTACATCGTCCCCGACCAGGTTCACGTGCTCACCGACGGCCGGATCGTGCGGTCGGGCGACAAGGACCTGGCGCTCGAACTCGAGGAGAGGGGCTACGGCTGGCTGGAAGCCGCAGCGCAGGCCTAGAGGCTGCTGCGTCGGGTGGGGCGCGGGGCGTACGTCAGATAGCGCAGGGCTTCAGCCCTGCGCCATCCGGAGTCGGTAAGCCGGGCGTGGGAGTCGGTCATATGGCCACCAAGGTGAGCGCGTATCTCTCGATGCTGGAGCGGGCGCAGGACGCCCGTTCGAACGAACCGGCGTGGCTCCGGACGCTTCGGCAGTCCGCGATCGGCGCGTTCCGGCGCACTGGCTTTCCGACCACCAGGGACGAGGAGTGGCGGTTCACGAGCGTGGCGCCGATTGCGGACACGTCGTTTCTGCCGGCCCCGCCGGCCGAGGTGTCGGCCCAGGACGTCGCGCCATTTCTCGTTCCCGGGCTCGACGGTCCGGCGCTCGTCTTCGTCGATGGCCGGTTCGCGCCGCGCCTGTCGACGCTCGACACGCAGGTCACCGGGGCGACCTGCCTGTCGCTGGCCGACGCGCTCTCTAAGCGCCCGGCCGCGCTCGAGCCGTTCCTGGGCCGCTCTGCGTCGGTCGACGGCCGCGCCTTCACGGCCCTCAACACCGCGTCGTTCGAGGACGGCGCCTTCATCTCGGTGGCCGATGGCGCCGTGATCGAGCCCGCCATCCAGGTGCTGTTCCTCTCGACGCTCACGCCCCAGCCCGCCATTTCGCACCCGCGGCTGCTCGCCGTGCTCGGCCGCAACAGCCAGGCGCGCATCGTCGAGATCTTCGCGAGCCTCGGCGCGTCGCTCGGCTTCACCAACGCGGTCGCGGAGTTCGTCGTGGGGGAGGGCGCGGGCCTCGACCACTGCCGGATCCAGCGCGAGTCTCAGACGGCCTTCCACATCGGGCAGACGCAGTACCGCCTCGACCGGTCGAGCCGGATGTCGGCGCACGCGATGGCCCTTGGCGGCCTGATCGCGCGGACCGACGCGGTGGCGGTCCTGGGCGGCGAAGGGGCCGACTGCACGCTGAACGGCCTGTATCTCGGCGGCGGCGTCCAGCTCATCGACAACCACACGGAGATCGACCACGCGCGGCCCCACGGCACGAGCCGCGAGCTCTACAAGGGGATTCTCGACGGCCGCGCGCGCGGCGTGTTCAACGGCCGCATCCGCGTGCGGCCCGACGCGCAGAAGACCGACTCGAAGCAGACCAACAAGACGCTGCTGCTCGCAGACGACGCGCAGGTGAACACGAAGCCGCAGCTCGAGATCTTCGCCAACGACGTGAAGTGCACCCACGGCGCGACCGTCGGCCAGCTCGACGCGGACGCGCTGTTCTTCCTGCGGGCGCGCGGCATCGGCCTCGAGGCGGCGCGGGGCATGCTCATCCGCGCGTTCCTGACCGACGTCACGAACCGGATCGGTCTCGACCCGCTGCGCGCGGAGATCGAGCGGCTGCTGGCGGCCCGGCTGCCCGGCGCGCCGGCGATGGAGCACGCGGTATGAGCAGTCCGGTGCGGCGTGCGTCGGCGGAGGAGCCCGAGGCGGTCGAACGCCGGGCGTTCGACGTGGCGGAAGTGCGCCGCGACTTCCCGATCCTGCAGCAGCAGGTTCACGGCAAGCCGCTCACCTACCTCGACAACGCGGCGACCTCGCAGAAGCCGCGGTCGGTCATCGACGCGATCACGCGGTACTACCGGACCGACAACGCCAACATCCACCGCGGCATTCACACACTGGCCGAGCGCGCCACGGTCGCCTACGAGGAGGCGCGCGTCGCCGTGCAGCGGTTCCTGAACGCCCGCGAGGCGCGCGAGATCGTGTTCGTCCGCGGCACGACCGAGGCCATCAACCTGGTCGCGCACGCTTACGCGCGGCCGCTCCTGCGGCCGGGCGACGAGATCGTGGTGTCGATCCTCGAGCACCACTCCAACTTCGTGCCCTGGAAGATGGCCTGCGAGGCCACCGGCGCCCGGCTGCGCGTCGTCCCCATGACCGACGACGGGACGCTGCGCCTCGACGAGTACGAGCGGCTGCTGTTCGACCGCACGCGCCTGGTCGCGATCGGCCACGTGTCGAACGCGCTCGGCACCGTCAACCCGGTGGCCGACATCGTCCGCCTCGCCCACGCCCGCGGCATCCCCGTGCTCATCGACGGCGCGCAGGCGGTCGCCCACATGGCGGTCGACGTGCGGGCGCTCGGCTGCGACTTCTACGCCTTCTCGGGCCACAAGGTGTTTGGCCCGACCGGGATCGGCGTGCTCTACGGGAAGGCCGACCTGATGGAGCGGATGCCGCCGTGGCAGGGGGGCGGCGACATGATCAGCTCGGTCACGCTCGACGAGGTCCGGTACAACACGCTGCCGGCGAAGTTCGAGGCCGGCACGCCCGATATCGCCGGCGCCGTCGGGCTGGCCGCGGCCATCGAGTACCTCGGGGGCCTCGACCGCGCGGCGGCGGCCGCGCACGAGACGGCGCTCACGCGCTACGCCGAGAAGCGGCTGGGCGAGTTCAGCGACGTGACGGTGTTCGGGCGGGCGAGAGAGAAGGCCGGTATCGTGTCGTTCGTGATGTCGTGCGCCCACCCGCACGACATCGGCACCGTGCTCGACGGCGAAGGCGTGGCGATCCGCACCGGGCATCACTGCTGCCAGCCGCTCATGCACCGGCTCGGGGTCGCCGCGACGGCCCGGGCGTCGTTCGCGTTCTACAACACCCACGAGGACGTCGACCGGCTGGTCGACGGACTGGCGCGCGTGAGGGAGATGTTTGCCTGATGTCCGACCTGCGGGAGCTCTACCAGGAAGTGATCCTGGATCACAACAAGCGGCCCCGGAACTTCGGGCCATTGCCCGAGGCGAACCATCACGCCGAGGGGGTCAATCCTCTCTGCGGCGACCACCTCACGGTGTACGTGGACGTGGAGCGGGGCGTGATCACGCGCGTGGCGTTCGAGGGCGCGGGCTGCGCGATCTCGCGCGCCTCGGCCTCGCTCATGACCGATGCGGTAAAGGGGAAGCGGATCGAGGAAGCCGAGCAGTTGTTCGAGCAGTTCCGCCGGATGGTGGTCTCGGGTGCCGACGACCCGGTCGAGTCGAGCCTCGGCAAGCTCAACGTGCTGTGCGGCGTCCGCGAGTTCCCCGCGCGCGTGAAGTGCGCGAGCCTGGCGTGGCACACGCTGCACGCCGCGCTCGCGGAGAAGGAAGAGACGGTCACGACAGAGCAGTAGAACGGCTCGCGGCTCGCGACTCGCGGCGTGCGGTCTCCAGGGTGGTCCGTGTGACACCGCCGCCAGTCGCGAGCCGCCAGCCGCGGGCCGGCTGGGATACCCATGAGCGACCCCGTCCTCGACCTCACGCTGCGGCCGAAGATCATCGACGCCATCTGCTCGGTCTACGACCCCGAGATCCCGGTCAACATCTGGGAGCTCGGGCTCGTCTATGACATCGACATCGACGAGGCGCGGCGGGTCCACATCCGCATGACGCTGACCGCTCCGGCGTGCCCGTCCGCTCAGTCGCTCCCGATCGAAGTCGAACGAAGGGTCCGCGAGATCGACGGCGTGGCGGACGCCTTCGTCGAAATCGTCTGGGAACCCGCCTGGTCGCCGACCCGGATGTCCGACGCCGCCCGACTCCAGCTCGGACTGCTCTGACAGAAGCGTAAGTTTCTGTTCACTCCTGAAACATCCCAGCCGGTTCGACCGGCCAGACCTCGCCGGATTTCCGCAGAATCCATCTCCTTTGGCTAGCCGGGCCATTGGCGCGCCGCTTGCCCTTCCGTGGATCGTCACGGTTGCACCTCGCCGGCAGTCGCCGGCGCGTGCGACGCATTCGAGGGATCGAAATTGATGCATCAGCCGCTTCTCGGGCAGACCACGCGGGAATCCGGTCGGCGGCGCGCCGTTCTGACGCGCGCTGGCTTCACGATGCTCGAACTGATGGTGGTGCTCGGCATCGTGTGCGTGCTCGGTGCGATGGCCGCCGTCATCATGCCGTCCGCCGTGAGCACCAGCAAGTCGGACAGCGCGATGACCCGGGTCGTCTCCACGCTCCGGACGGCCCGCGAACAGGCCATCAGCCAACGGCGCAACATCCAGGTGGTGTTCAACGCGCCGAACCAGATCGTCGTCTCCCGAGTGGAAGTGCCCAGCGGGACCACGACCACCATCGCCACCGTCTGGCTCGAGTCCGGCATGAGGTTCGTCCTCTCCGCCGGCGTGCCGGACACGCCCGACGCTTTCGGCAATGCCGCGGCCACGTCTTTCGGATCGGCCACCAGCATCGCCTTCACGAGCGAGGGTCAGCTGATCGACCAGCACGGCGATCTGGTGAACGGTAGCGTCTTCCTGGGCCGATACAACGACGCGACCAGCGCCCGCGCGGTGACGATCTTCGGGCCGACTGCCCTGATCCGGCAATGGCGCTGGAGCGGGGGCCAGTGGACCAGCTGACGGAAGTGGCAAGGCGGATGGAGAACAACGTGCCGAACAGAACGACAGCCCGCGCGGCGGCCGGCTTCACGCTGATCGAAGCCCTCGTGGCGATGCTCGTCCTGACGATCGGCCTGCTCGGCCTGGCGCAGGCGTTCTACCTGGGCATGCGCCACATGTCCACGTCGTCGGCCAACCTCGTCGCGAGAGAGAAGGCCCGCGAGGCGGTTGAGAGCGTGCACACAGCCCGTGACACTCGCACGATCACCTGGGCGCAGATCCAGAACGTGTCCAACGGCGGCGTGTTCCTCGACGGTGCGCAGCCGCTGTACGCCGCGGGGGCCGACGGTCTCGTCAATACCGCCGACGACGCCGCCGCCGGTCTCGAGACGGTGTGTGACCCCGGGCCCAACGGGATCCTGGGCGACGCCGACGACATCGTGACGCCGTTCAACGGGTTCACGCGCCAGATCCAGATCCTCGAGTTGAGCCCGGTCAACCCGGACCTGCGCCAAATCGTGGTCACCATCACCTACCAGGTCGGCCCGATGCGGGGCAGTTACGCGCTCCGCACGTACATTTCGGCGTACTCGTAGAGGTGTGCTCATGCGCAGGTTGCAGCACGGGACAGCCGGGGAAGCCGGCTTCAGTCTCGTCGAACTGATGGTCGCGATGGTCGTCGTGCTCGTCGTCATGAGCGGCGCGGTGACCACCCTGACGAACACCTACCGGAGCGCCGAGAACGCGCGCGGCATCATCGACGTGAACAACAACCTGCGGATCGGCGCCGACCTGATGGTCCGCGACTTCATCCAGGTCGGCCAGGGGCTGCCGACGGGACGAGTCGTGCAGGTGCCGAATGGCGCGGCCGCCCTGCAGATCCAGCGTCCCCATCCTCAGGGCAGCACGTGCACCCAGTGGGATGCCGGGCTCGCGGCCATGCCTGCCGTGACCGTCGGTCCCGGGTGCGGCCCCGTCGTCAACCACGTGGCCACCGACATGGTGACGACACTCGCGGTGGACTCCGTCCTGGATACCGTTCCGGTCAACAGCTTCGACCTCGTCGCCCATAGAGCCACGGTGTCCACGCCGGCGCAGGCGACCGGCGGCCTCGACATCAGCACCGGCAGCGGCGACGACGTGGAGGTGGGCGACCTGATGATGTTCACCAAGGGCAGCGTGTCCGCGCTGGTGTACGTGACCGCGTTCGACGGCGTCCAGACGTTCACCTTCGCGCCCGGCGACCCGATGAACCTCAACCAGTTCGCGGACCCGTTGAACGGCACCGTGAACGATCTGGCGAATACCGCGCCCACGACGGCGAACTCCGCGAACGTGTCGCGCGTCCGGATGATCTCGTATTACCTGGACAACACGATCGACCCGACCACGCCCAGGCTGATGCGGCACATGAACTGGGGGGCGCCGGCCCTGCCGGTCAACCAGCGCGGCATGACCGTGGCGTTCGCGATCGACAACCTCCAGTTCACCTACGACATGGTGGACGGCGTGACCAACCCGGCGGGCGTGAAGATGGTGGCCGCCGACCTGGCCGGCACGGGCCGGTGCGCGCCCAACGCGTGCTCGCCCAACCAGATTCGCAAGGTCAACGTGTACCTGGCCGGACGATCGACCCAGACGTTCTCGGCGACCAAGCGGTTCTTCCGAAACGCCCTGGAGACACAGGTCAGCCTTCGAAGCCTGGCGCTCGTCAACAGGTACCAGTAAGCCGAGAGTCCCCGGACGAAAGGCACGACCATGATGCGAACGGCGAACGGCGAACGGCGAACAACACGCGCAGACAGCGGTGCCCGGCGGGGACGCGGGACACACAGCCGGGGCGAGTCGGGGATGGCCCTCCTGTCGGTCTTGCTGATCATGGCGCTGATGTCGGGTCTGCTGATCGGGTTCTTCGCGATGATCCAGGCGGACCAGCAGGCAAGCGGCATCAACCGGGACCAGACGCAGGCGTACGCGGCCGCTCATGCCGGGCTCGAGAAGCTCACCGCCGACCTCGGCGCCCTGTTCATCGGGGGCAACTACAGCCCCACGCCCGCCCAGATTGCGGTGCTGACCGCTCAGCCGCCGACGCTGACCGGATTCCAGTACCTGGCGCCGGACGGCACCTCCGGTTACACCATCACCCAACAGGCGACGGTGACCGCGACGGTCCCCAACGGGCCGTTTCAAGGGCTCCAGGCGCTGCTCACGCCGTACCAGGTGAACGTGACGGCGCGGGCGAGCACGGCCACGCTGGGAGGCTCGGCCGAGGTGAAGATGCGGCGCATCCTGCAGACCGCGGCGGTGCCGGTCTTCCAGTTCGGCATATTCTCGGAAAACGACCTGAGCTTCTTCCCCGGTGCCGACTTCGACTTCGGCGGGCGCGTGCACACGAACCAGAACCTCTACCTCGCCACGTCGGCGACGCTCACGATGCGCGACATCGCCACAGCGGTAGGGGAAGTCGTCCGGACCCACCTGCCCAACGGCGTCGCGATCTCGACGAGCGGCCATACCGGCCTCGTCAACCTGGCGACGACCAGCGGGAGCAACCCCGTGTTCCGCAACCTGAGCTGCTACGGCCAGGGGGGCACCTGCAGCAGCACGCCGTCCGGGGTCACGCGCCAGGAGGGCAGCGTCACCGTAGCCAGCGTGCCGCCGAGCACGCTGCAGACGGTCAACGGGAAGCCGACGATGGTCCTGGTGGCCGGCAACACGGCGAACGAGCCGACGTGGACGAACGTGTCCACGGGCACCTTCAACAACCGAATCCGTAACGGCCGGACCGGCGTGACGCGGCTCGACCTGCCCCTGGTCAGCGACGGCGCGATGCCGATCGACATCATCCGCCGCCCGTCGATCGTCGCGCCCGACTCGGTCGCGGTGCTCGGCCAGCGGTTCTTCAGCATGGCCAGCGTTCGCATCCTGCTGTCGGACCGGGCGTCCGACATCACCAGCCTGCAGACCGCGACGGCCACGGCGCCGGTGAACCTCGCGAAACTCGCGCGCGACGCCACGTACCAGACGTCGCTGGGCATGACGGGCAACTTTGTATACAACATCCCGCTTGCGCTCGAGGGAACCTACGTCAAGCCCGCCACCACCGCGGGCTTCGGTTACCGGCTTCCTGCCGGCACGCCGATCAACGACGGCTACCTGAAGATCGAGCGCCAGGACCGGAACGGCAACTGGACCGACGTGACCGTCGAGATTCTCAAGCTCGGCTTCACCGGGCGCAACCTGGCCAACGCCGGAACGTGGAACTCTGAGGGCACGACGTGCTCGACGTCGGCGAACGATGACCCGAGTCCGAACGCCGTCATCAGGCTGCAGCGGGTGCGCGACAAGCCCTCCACCTATAGCTCGGCCACTAACGGGGCCTGCGGCCACAGCGGCAACAACGGCAGCGCCGGGACGTGGTCCACCGCGCCGACCGACTATCTGCCCCTCGTGCTCTACGACCCGAGAGAAGGCGCGAGGAGGGACGACCTGGCTGTTGGTACCGTTCCACTGGCCGGCGGCGTCATGCACTACGTCGAACTGGACGTGAACAACCTGCAACTCTGGCTGGCCATGCATGGCGACACGATGGACGTGACCGGCTTCGTCGTCTACTTCTCGGACCGGCGGGGCAACAAAGATCTGGGCAGCGACGGCGTGGCCAACCCGCGCGCCGGGGCGGACGGCATTCTCTACAACACCGACGACTTCGGCGACGACCAGGAGACGGGCGAATTCGGGTTCGAGGACGTCGTCAACCCGGCGTCGGGGCAGGGCGTGTCGAACGGCGTGCTCGACACCGGCGAGGACGTCAATGGGAACGGCGTGCTCGACACCTACGGTGGCGTGCCGAGGCTGTATCCGACCGCCAGCATCGCCTACGCCCTCGCGAACAACCCTTCGTGGGCCCTGGCCCACACTCCGGCGTGGCCGTCGGGGCTGACTGCAGCCGTATTGAACTGGCCGCCCGCGACGGGCAAGGGCTACCAGGCCAGCACGACAACGGGGCCCTCGACCGACAGCCTCTGGGCCGTGGGGACGCCGGGGGTCACTCTCACCACGCCGATCGTGTCAGACGAGGCGCGGGTCAACCCGCCCGTGTTCTTCCGGCGGGCGCTCAAGATCGTCGATGGAGGGTACACGACGGGCACGCTGCGGCTGCCGCACAACGGATCGCAGGGCCTGTCGATCGTCGCCGAGAACCCGGCCTACGTGCAGGGCAACTACAACGCGCCGAACGCGGCGGGCACCGACTTCGGCGCGACGCCGGGCACCGACCACGTGTCGGCGGCCGTCATCGCCGACGCCGTCACGCTGCTCTCGAACGGCTTCAACGACATCGGCAGCTTTCAGGCGCCGCACGACGTCAGCAACGCGGTCCGCGCCGCGACCACGACGTGGTACCGAATGGCGGTCATCTCGGGCAAGGGGCTGACGTTCCCTCGACCGACGAGCAACACCGCCAACGACAATCTCGACTTCGGCACCGACGGCGGGGCGCACAACTTCCTGCGCTACATCGAGGACTGGAGCGGGCTGACGCTGCACTACCGGGGGTCGATCGTGAGCTTCTACACGAACCGCCAGGCCGTCGGCATCTACAAGTGCTGCAAGGTGGTCTACGGGGTGCCCTCGCGCGGCTACAACTTCGACTCCGACTTCCTCACCATCTCTCTCTTGCCGCCGCGGACGCCGATGTTCCGCGACATCAACACGCTCACCTTCCGCGAGTTGCTCAGGCCGAACCAGTAGGAAGAAGGCTCAAGGCTCAGGACTCAAGACTCAGGGGCGGCGGAGCCTGCCTCGCCGTAGCTCGAAGAGCGAAGGCGGGTTCGTGGTAGGCTTCCATGCTGACCGAATCGGTCTCATAAAGGAGCCGTGCCATGAAATCCGATGACAACCTGATGGCGGCCTTCGCCGGCGAGAGCCAGGCGAACCGCAAGTACCTCGCATTTGCGAAGAAGGCCGCCGCCGACGGCTTCCCGCAGATCGCGAAGCTGTTCCGCGCGGCCGCAGAGGCCGAGACCGTGCACGCCCTCGCGCACTTCCGCGTGGGCGGCCACATCAAGGACACGGTGAGCAACCTCCAGGCGGCCGTCGCGGGCGAGCACTACGAGTTCACGACGATGTACCCGGAGTTCATCGTGACCGCCATCGCCGAGGGCAGGAAGGGTGCGCAGTCGAGTTTCGAGCGGGCGAACGAAGTCGAGCAGACGCACTACGCGCTGTACAGCCAAGCGCTCGAAGCGGCGAAGACCGGCAAGGACCTGCCCGCGGCCGACCTCTACGTCTGCGAGGTCTGCGGCCACACCGTGGCCGGCGAGCCCCCCGACGAGTGTCCGGTGTGCGGCGCCCGCCGCGACAAGTTCCACAAGGTCGACTGAACGCGGCGGAATCGTCGAGTCTGCGGCGGCCGGATCAGATGCCGGCCGCCGCGAGCGCCTTCTCGAACTCGTCCGCGTGCCACGCGCGCAGCAACCCCTCGCCCCGCTCGATGAGTCCCTTCCTGATCAGGTTCACCAGGCAATCCTCGAGCGTGAACGACCCCGCCTTGCGCGTGATCGTGATCTCCTGGTTCAGGTGCTGGAGCGCGTTCTTGCGGATGTGCTGCCTCGCCCCGTAGCCGACCATCAGCATCTCGGCCGCGGGGATCCGTCCACCGCCGATGCGCGGCAGCAGCGCCTGGATGAACACCGCCGACAGCCCCATCGCGAGGTCCTGCCGGATCGTCGGCTGCCGTTCGGCCGGAAAGTAATCGGCGATCCGGCCGACGGTGGACGAGACGTCGGTCGTGTGCATCGTCGTCAGCACGAGGTGGCCGGTCTGGGCGGCGGCCAGCGCGATGCGCATCGTGTCCGGGTCGCGCATCTCTCCGATGACGATGACGTCGGGCGACTGGCGGACGACGGCGCGAAGCGCGGTGGGGAAGTCCGGCGCGTCGGTCCCGATCTCCACCTGTTCGACCAGGCATTGGTCGTGTACGTGCTCGTATTCGATCGGGTCCTCGATCGTGACGATGTGCCGGCGGTCGCGCCGGTTGATCTCGTGCACGATCGCGGCGAGCGTGGTGCTCTTGCCGGACCCGGTGGCCCCGCCGATCACGACCAGTCCGTGCGGGATCCGCGACAGCAGCTCGACGTTCGCCGGGAGGCCGAGGCTCGTGAGGCGGGGCACCCGCGTCGGCAGCGCGCGGATGGTCGCCGCCGGCCGGCCGCGCTCGTGATGGAGGTTGATGCGGAACCGGCCCAGGCCCGGCACTTTCCAGGAGGCGTCGGTGATCCGGGTCTCGTCGTACCGGTCCCTGGCGTAGGCCGGCAGCGCCGGCCGGACGACGCTCTCGATGTCATCGCCGTCGAGCGCCGCCTCCTCGAGGCGGCTGACCTCTCCGTCTATGCGGACTCCGGGCGGGCTGTCCGCGACCAGCAGGAGGTCAGCCCCGCGCCGCGTCACCAATGTCCGCAGCCACGCTTCGAGCCGCCCGGTCTCGTTCGCGACGGGCGTCTCGGCCTGCGGAACCAGGGCGTTCAATTCGTTCACGACCTCGTCGGGATCATCAAAGCTCATAAAAGGGCTCAGGACTCAGGGCTCAGGACTCAGGACTCAGGAGGGATCAAGGCTCACGACAAACCGGGTGGTTCGGGCTTATTATGCCCGCTATGACGCCAGAGGTGATTCGCCGGCTGCCGAAGACCGACCTCCACGTGCACCTCGACGGTTCGCTGAGGCTCTCGACGCTCATCGACCTGGCCCGCCGCAAGAAGACGACGCTGCCGTCGTTCACCGAGGCCGGGCTGCGCGAGATCGTCTTCCGGGACCACTACGCGAACCTCTCCGATTACCTGGCGGGGTTTCAGTACACCGTCGCCGTGCTGCAGGACCGGGAGGCGCTCGAACGCGCGGCCTTCGAACTGTGCGAGGATTGCCAGGCCGAGGGCGTGCGATACGTGGAGATCCGCTTCGCGCCGCAGTTGCACGTCCGGTCTGGGTTCGAGTTCTCCGACGTCGTTAGGGCCGTCGACGCCGGGATCCGTCGCGCGTCTCGGGCGTTCAACGCGAGACCCGAGGTGGCCTCTGGCCGCGAGCCGCGCTTTGCCGCCGGCATCATCCTGTGCGCGCTGCGGGCGTTCACACCGGAGCACTCCGAGGGATACCAGCGGATCTTCGCCGCCCTGCCCGAGGCGTCCCCGCGGGAGCTGGGCTTGGCGGCGAGCATCCAGGTGGCACGTGCGGCGGCCCGCCTCAGGCACGACGAAGGGCTGCTGGTCGTCGGCGTGGATCTCGCGGGGCAGGAGCACGGCCACCCGGCCGAGGAGCACGCGCAGGCCTACCAGGTGGCGCACGAGGCCTTTCTCGGCAAGACCGTTCACGCGGGCGAGGACTACGGGCCCGAGTCGATCTTCCAGGCGATCGGCATGCTCCACGCCGACCGCATCGGCCACGGCACCTGGCTGTTCGACGCGTCGAAGATCAAAGAAGGGCGCATCGCCGACAAGCGGGCCTACGTGGAACGCCTGGCGCAGTTCATCGCCGACAAGCGGATCACGATCGAGGTGTGCCTGACGTCGAACCAGCAGACGGTTCCCGAGCTCGGTGCGGATCTCGCCCGACACCCGTTCGCCGAGATGCGCGAGCGGCGGCTCTCGACCACCATCTGTACCGACAACCGCCTCGTGTCGAACACCTCGGTTTCGAACGAGATCCGGCGGGCCACCGAGGCGTTCGCGCTCACCGACCGCGAGGTGCGCGACATCCTGATCTACGGCTTCAAACGCAGCTTCTTCCCGGGAACCTACCTCGAGAAACGGGCGTACGTCCGGGAAATGATCAACTTCACCGACCGGATTCTCGAAACGCCGCAGCCGATTCCGTAGGGCGGGCCTTTCCGCCTCCGCTACTCTGGAGAACTCAGCCATGAATCGACGCCGACTGTTGATGCCGTTCCTCCTCGTCGCCGCGCTCGTCTTCCTGCTGCAGCCCGCGCCGCGCGCCGCGTCCACGCAGGCCCCGGCAGCCTCGGCCGCCACCCCGTCGGCGCAAGCAGCGCCGGCCAAGGTGGCCGCGTCGCGGCCGATGGAACTCGCCGACATCCTGGCCTGGAAGAGCGTGAGCCTCGCCCTGCTCTCGACCGACGGCCGATGGTTCGCCTACCGCCTTTCGCCGCTCGACGGTGACGGCGAGGTCGTCGTCCGGGAGACGCAGGGGAAGAAGGTGCACCGCTTCCCTGTGGGCGACACCCGGGCGACGCCCGGATCGCTGGCCATCTCCGAGGACTCGAAGTGGGTGGCGTTCAGCGTCGCACCGACCAAGAAAGAAGCGTCGCAGCTCAGGAAGCAGCGCAAGCCGCTTCAGAACAAGGTCGTGATCCTGAACCTCGCAGACGGGACCGAGACGAGGATCGACAAGATCCAGCGTTTCGCTTTCGCGGGCGAGCGCGGCGGGTGGATCGCGCTCAAGAAATACGGCGCGGATGGGCCGGGCGTCGGGGCGGCCCCCGCAGCCGGGCCCGCGCCGGCCGCCGGGGCGCCCGCGGGCGCAGCCGACGAGCGGCCGAAGGGCACCGACCTCGTGCTGCTCGAGCTCTCGACCGGTTCGGAGCTCAATATCGGAAACGTCAACGAGTTCGTCTTCGACAAGAGCGGCAGGTTCCTGGCCGTCACCATCGACGCGGCCGACAAGCTGGGCAACGCCGTCGTCCTCCACAACATGGAGACCGGCACCGTGACGCCGCTCGACAGCGGGAAGGCGTCGTACGAGCGGCTCGCGTGGACCGAGAAGGGCGACGGCCTCGCCGTGCTGAAGGGGACCGAGGACAAGCGCTACAAGGACAAGGTCTACGCCATGGTGGCGTTCACGAAGTTCGGCCAGCCGAAGCCGGAGAGGGTCGTCTACGACCCGGCCGCCGACAAGACGTTCCCGGAGGGGCTGGCGATCAGCCCCAACCGGACGCCGGCGTGGACCGAGGACCTGTCGGCGCTGACGTTCGGGATCCGAAAGCCGAAGAAGTCCGACGCGAAGCCGGACGCCAAGCCCGGCGCCCCGGACGCGAAAGCCGACGCGCCGCCTGCCGCCCCAGCGGCCGCGGCCGACACCACCCCGGACGACGAGAAGCCGGACCTGGTGATCTGGCACTACCAGGATCCGCGGCTGCAGTCCGAGCAGCAGGTGCAGGAGGAAGCCGACAAGAACTTCAGCTTCCTCTCGATCTACCGCGTGGACGACAAGAAGTTCATCCGCCTCGCCGACGAGAGCGTGCGCTCCGTGTCGGCGGCGCCCAAGGCGAAGTACGCCATGGGCTCCGACGTTCGCGAGTACGAACTCGAGAGCAATCTCGACGGCCGCAATTACGAAGACGTGTACGTCATCAACATGCGGACCGGAGAGCGGAAACTGGCGCTCAAGAAGGCGCGCTGGGTGAACCAGCCGTCCACCGACGGCACGAAGTTCCTCTACTACGAGGACGGGAACTACTTCGTCTACGACATGGCGACCGGCCAGTCGGCCAACATCACGAAGACGGTGCCCGCCTCCTTCATCAACGTCGAGGACGACCACAACGTGGTCAAGCCGCCCGTGCCGGGGCTCGGCTGGACGAAGGACGGCGACGCCGTGATCCTGTCGGACGGCTGGGACCTCTGGAAGGTGCCGGTCGCCGGAGGGCAGGCGGTCAACCTGACGGTGAACGGCCGGAAGGACGGTATCCGGTACCGGCGCCTGTTGCGCCTCGACCCCGACGAGAAGGGATGGGACCTCTCGGTGCCGCGCTACGTCGACATGTTCGGCGAGTACACGAAGAAGGGCGGCTTCGGCAGGCTCGAGCCGGGCAAGGCGGGCGTGCAGCCGCTCGTGTTCGAGGAGGCGACATTCGGCCTGCAGAAGGCGAAGAAGGCTGATGTCTATCTCTACATGAAGTCCACGCCGTCGGCGCCTGGCGACTTCTACGTGACCGACGCCGGTCTCAAGAGCGGAGCGAAGCTGACCGACCTCGACGAACAGGTCAAGCCGTTCACCTGGTCGAGCGGGTCCCAGATCGTCGACTACACGGTGACGCTCGGCAAGAACGGTCCGACCAGAAAGCTGCAGGCGTCGCTCTTCCTGCCGGCGAACTACGTCAAGGGGAAGAGCTACCCGACACTGGTCTACATCTACGAGAAGTTGTCGCAGGGGCACTACGGGTTCGCGACGCCCAGCGCCAACGGGTTCAACAAGACGGTCTACACGAGCAACGGCTACGCCGTGCTGATGCCCGACATCACCTACCGGCTCAACGACCCCGGCATGTCGGCCGTCTGGTGCCTGACCGCCGCCGTCAAGGCGGCCGTCGCCACCGGCGTCGTCGACCCGAAACACATCGGCCTGCAGGGGCACTCGTGGGGTGGCTACCAAACGGCGTTCACCGTGACGCAGACCGACCTGTTCGCGGCGGCCGTGGCCGGGGCGCCGCTGACCGACATGGTCAGCATGTACAGCCTGATCTACAAGAACAGCGGTGGGGCCAACCAGGCGATCTTCGAGAGCAGCCAGGGGCGCTTCCTCGGCAGCTACTGGGACAACTGGGAAGCCTACGTGCGCAACTCGCCGGTCAACTTCGCGAGAAACGTGAAGACGCCGCTCGTCATCCTGCACAACGACAAGGACGGGGCGGTCGACTTCACGCAGGGCGTGGAGTACTTCAATACGCTCCGCCGTCTTGGCAAGCCGGTCGTGATGCTGGAGTACCCCGGCGAGAATCACGGCCTGGCCAAGCCGCCGAA
This sequence comes from Acidobacteriota bacterium, assembly GCA_003157675.1. GTDB lineage: Bacteria > Acidobacteriota > Vicinamibacteria > Vicinamibacterales > Fen-181 > FEN-299. The sequence goes on along the minus strand of PMKG01000374.1, from coordinate 1,682 downwards.
CCAGCAGGACTACACGGTGCGCATGAAGGAGTTCTTCGACCACTACTTGATGGGCAAGCCGGCGCCCGACTGGTGGACCAAGGGGGTGCCGCGGCTCGAGATGGAGGACCACATCAAGCAGCGGCTGGAGGCGCAGAAGAAGAAGTAAGAAGTAGGAAGTAAGAAGTAGGGAGTAAGAAGTAGGCAGTATGCAGTAGGCGGTTGGCGATGGAATGACCGGATCGTGTGTAGGGCGGGCCTTTAGGCCTGCCGCAGCTGGCAGCGGATCACCGGCTGTTCGCACGGCCGAAAGCCGAGAGCCCCAAACCGAGAGCCGGCTCTGGTACACTTCAGGGATGCCTGACAGTCCTGCGAGAATGACGGCGCTCATCACCGGCGCGTCGGCCGGGATTGGCGCCGCCATCGCTCGGGAGTTCGCGGCGCACGGGTTCGACCTGGTGCTGACGGCGCGGCGGGGCGATCGGCTCCAGGCGCTCGCGCACGAGCTCGCGGCCGCACACGGCTGCACCGCGCACGTGATCGTGGCGGACCTCTCCGACCCGGCGGCGCCGGCTCGCGTCTTCGACGAGGTGGCGCGCGCGGGCCTTACCGTCGACGCGCTCGTCAACAACGCCGGCTACGGCCTGCCCGGCGGCTTCCTCAGCTCCGGCTGGGAGGAGCACCGGGCGTTCATCCAGGTGATGGTGACCTCGGTCGCGGATCTGTGCCGCCGGTTCGCGCCGGGCATGGTGGCGAGGCGCCGCGGCTTCATCATCAACGTCGGGTCGGTGGCGGGGCTCCTGCCGGGCACGGCGGGGCACACGCTCTACGGCGCGGCCAAGGCGCTCGTCATCCGCTTCTCGGAATCGCTCGCCCTCGAACTCGCGCGTGACGGCGTGCACGTGACCGCCCTGTGTCCTGGGTTCACGTACAGCGAGTTCCACGACGTGAACGGCATGCGCAGCCAGGTGAGCGGGCTGCCGCGCTGGATGTGGATGGACGCCGACACGGTCGCGCGCCAGGCGTACGACGCGGTCGTGCGCGGCGACATCGTCTGCGTCAACGGCCGTATGAACCGCACGATCGTGGCGCTCGCGCGCTACACACCGCAGTGGATCGTCAACCGCGTGGTGAAGCGGGCCGGGAAGAAGTTCAGGAGAATCTGACCCGACGAGGCATCTTGCGATCGGGCGATCTTGCGATCGGGCTGACGGCTGACGACTGAGGGCGGTGTCACGCGTGGCACACTGCCGGCCCTCGGCCGTCAGTCGTCAGCCAGTGTCACCGTTGTCCCCTCCGCTGCCGGTGCCACCAGAACAGGCCCGCGGAGACGACGACTCCGCCCGCCAGCGAGGCGCCTAAGAAGCCCCGTGCCTCGGGTACGCCGACGAGCGTGCACACCACCACGCCGATGACGAAGATCAGCCCGCCCAGATCGCCGCCGACCTTGATCCGGGAACAGTTGATCTCCGGATAGTCGTCTTCACGCGTGCGGCCTCCGTGGCCTTCGGAGCCCATGCAGCCTCCTTCCGCCCGCCCTCGGGCTACCGGGCCTTTGTCACGTCGCCGGGTGCCATCGCGCCAGGCCCAGCCCCGCCGGGCCCCATCCCGCCGAGCGCCGCCGTGCCCAGCATCCCTCCGAGCCCCATCGTCTCCACCACCGACGAGGGGACGATGACCATCGAGCCTCTTTCCTTGATCGC
>PMKG01000043.1 GCA_003157675.1 Acidobacteriota bacterium | reverse complement strand
TGCGTCGAGTGCGGCCGCTGCCAGATGAACTGCCCGGCCTATGCGACGGGGAAAGCGCTCAACCCGAAGACGCTCGTCCTCCAGAACGAAACCGCGCTGCTCGCCGGGCGGATGGACGCGAAGCTGGTCGAGGTGTACGACCCGAACGTGCTGTGGCAGTGCACGACGTGCGGCGCGTGCGAGAACCAGTGCCCGGTCGGCATCGAGCACCTGCCGCTCATCATCGGCGCGCGGCGCGGATTGGTGTCGAACGGCGAGGCGCCCGACGCGCTGGGCGCGATGTACAACCACCTGGAGCGGCGCGGCAACATCTGGGGGCTGACCTCCGACATCAGGCAGAAGTTCGTCGAGTCGGCCGGGTTCGAGACGTTCGATCCCGCGCGCCACGAGTACTTGCTATGGCTGGGCTGCGCGGGGTCGTACGAGGCCGATTTCCAGAAGTCGTTCCGCGCGCTGGCCGACATCCTGCGCGCGCGCGCCGTGACATTCGGCGTGCTTGCGAAGGAGCGGTGCACGGGCGACACCGCGAAGCGCACCGGGAACGAGTATCTCTTCCAGGAACTGGCGGCGGCGAATATCGCCGACTTCAAGGCCGCCGGCGTGAAGAAGATCCTGACCTCGTGTCCACACTGCCTCAAGACGATCGGCGAGGACTACCGGCAGTTCGGTTTCCAGGTCGAGGTCGAGCACTCGTCGGTGATGGTGTCGAGGCTGGTGGGCGACCGGCCCGCCGGCGCGCCGGACGTGGTGACGCTGCACGACCCGTGCTACCTGGCCCGCTACGCCGGCCACACCGAAGAGCCCCGCGACCTGCTCGCGCGCGTCGGGGCCGTCGTCAAGGACCCGGTCCGGTCGCACCGCAACCCGTTCTGCTGCGGCGCGGGCGGCGGCCTGCTGTTCGAGGAGCACGAAGAGGGAACCCGCATCAGCCAGCATCGCTTCGAACAGCTTCAGGCGACGGGCGCCGGAACGATCGTGACCGCCTGCCCGTTCTGCTCGATCATGCTCAAGGGGGCGCAGGCGAGCGCGAACGCGTCGACCGAGGTGGTCGACATGATGACGTACGTGGACGGCCGGATGAAGGCCGCCGCAGCGGCGTCGGCGCCGCCCGAGTGGCCGGCCGGCAGGCAGGCGAAGCCGTGATCGATGCCGACTGGCGGGCGTCGCGCCTCAAGCGAATCGAGGTCGCGGCCATCGCCGCTTTCGGCTACCCGGTCCTCGCGGCGCTCGGCCGCACCTTCCGCTGGCGCGAAGAGGGCACCGAGCACCTTCAGTCGGTGCTCGCGTCCGGGCGCCAGCCGATCCTCGCGCTCTGGCACGGGCGCATCCTCCCGGCCACGATCTACTTCCGCGACCGCGGCGTCGTCGCCATCACCAGCCAGAACTTCGACGGCGAGTGGACCTCCCGCATCATGCGGCGGTTCGGCTACCTGCAGGCGCGCGGGTCGACGTCGCGCGGCGGCGGGAGGGCGCTGCTCCAGCTGATTCGCGACATGGCGGACGGACGGCCGACGGCCTTCACCGTGGACGGCCCGCGCGGGCCGGCCTACCAGGCTCAGCGCGGGGCCGTGTGGCTGGCGAAGGTCACCGGCAACCCGATCGTGCCGTTCCACGTCGAGGCCATGCCGCACTGGACCGCGCGCAGTTGGGACCGCGCGCAGATTCCCAGGCCATGGAGCCGGGTGGCGATGGTGATCGGCGAGCCGCTCGACGTGCCCGCCGATGCGGACGAGGGGACGATGGAGGCGAAGCGGCTCGACCTGGAGCGGCGCCTGGTCGATCTCCAGTCCCGCGCCCTCGCGCTGCTGGCGGGGTAGTGATGAGCAGGGCTGAAGCCCTGCTCCGACCGTTGATCTTGGGCAGAGTCTGTCCGTGTGTAGGCCGGCGTGCGATTCGCTATTTCCTTGCTGGTCCAACCATCACCGGTTCCTGGAAACGCAACCCCGCGGGCAGATCGAATGTGCCCGGAGGGACCTTCACCTCACGGAAGTTCTCGAGCGTGATCTTGAGCGTCTCTTCCGTCGCGGGGCTGGATTCTATTTGCCGCCGTGCCTGAATCACGGTCTTTACGGAGATACCGGCTGCACTTGCCGTGGCTGCGAGGCGTTCGGCGATTGCTCGATCGACCGTATCTTCACCGGTAACCAGCGACACGGTGCCGTGGTCGTACGGCAGGCGCGCGACGGGAAGGGAATCGGTGACGTCATAAGCGGCAGTCGCCTGCACCGTGGCCGGAAACCGCGTGCCGAGCAGCGCGAGATTCAGCCGGTAGGAGACCTCGAGCACGACGTGCACACAGGATAGGCCGGCCGCGTCAATGCGCTTCGGATCGGTCCGCACGTTGACTCTCATGTCGGACACCGACTCCACTGTGGCCGGCTGTGGAGGACGGAAGACGCCGAGCGTCGCCGTCTTCACGGGCGGCTCTCGGTAGTGAGCCCGGTCGTAGTACGTCTGCGCCATGCGATCGACGGCGAGGCGACGCGCTCCACCGTCAAGCCAGAGTTCGAACTCTCCCTGCATCTGGCGCGCCGTAACGGCGCGCTCCTCGCTGTCGTCGTAAGTTATTCGCGCACGATCACTCTGGAGGATGACTTCGGCCCCATAGGATGATGTGGGGGCGGACGAGTGGACCCGATACGCGAGCGGGCGGACGTCCTGGGCGGACGCCGCACCTTGGGCGCCAACTGTCCACACGAGCACCGCCAGTGTTGCCACCCAACCCCTCGCACGAGGTGTCATCACGCCCCCAGACTGCCAATCGACGTACCCGACCTCCGCGCTCACCCGGTGGTCAAGTTGCGGCAAGCTTAGCGATTGAGTCCGCGGCCGTCAACGCTCGAGGCGGCCGCGCGAGGCGGAGCCGAACGCCGCCGCCGGCCGCAAGTCGCGAGCCGCAAGTCGAATCGATATAATTGGCAGATTGTGCGCGAATACACTCCGCAGACGCTCGACCGCAAGTGGCAGACACGGTGGCACGAGACCGGCGCCTTCGAGGTGACCGAAGATCCGACGAAGCCGAAGTTCTACTGCCTCGAAATGTTCGCCTACCCGTCGGGGCACGCCCACGTCGGCCACGTGCGCAATTACATGATCGGCGACGTGATGGCCCGACAGAAGCGGATGCGCGGGTTCAACGTGCTGCACCCGTTCGGGTGGGACGCCTTCGGCCTGCC
>PMKG01000357.1:1211-6366 GCA_003157675.1 Acidobacteriota bacterium | reverse complement strand
ACTCGCCGCGCACGCGGAGCACGTAGGTGTCGCGCTTTCCGATGAGATCCTCGGGGACGGCGATCGACTCCGCCGTGGCAATCGCTTCGATCGGCACGCCGGCCGCCACGAAGCCGAGCAGCGGCAGCTCAACGGCACGGCCGCCCGGCCGCGTCTGCACCAGCTCGACCGAGCGGCTCCGGTTCCAGGCGCGCTTGATGAAGCCCTTCTCCTGGAGATTCGTGAGGTGTTTGTGCACCGTCGCGAGCGAGGAGAGACTGAACCGCCGGCCGATCTCCTCGAGGCTCGGCGCGTAGCCGTGCTGCTGGATGAACTCGTTGAGGAAGTCGAGGATTTCTCGCTGGCGCTTGGTGAGAGGCAGCACGGATTCCTCCAGAGTGGCCGGGGGCTCCATGATTCTCGTGCAAAGGAAAGGCGAAAGTCAAGGGCGGGTCCATTGCGCGAACTGTGCGGCCGCAGTTAACCTTGAGCGCCCGCTCGGGTCTAAGTGCAGTAAGGGCCGGCTCGACGCCGGTCCCATCGAGAAGCGCGAGGCAGCACCATGGACGGGGCGGGCACAACCTGCGTGAGCTTCGGATGGCCGAGACCGGCGGCCGCCGCGGTTCCGCGCGAAGGGATGACGATGGCGTCGGTGTCGGCGGAGGATCTCGACGCGCTCGACGATCGCGCGCTCGTCGACGCCTGTCGCGCCGGGCGGCGTGAGGCGTTCGACTGTCTCGTCCTCCGGCACCGCCGATCGATCTACCGGCTCTGTTACCGCTTCGTCGCGAGTCACGCCGACGCCACCGACCTCGCGCAGGACGTGTTCCTGAGAGCATTCCGGGCGCTCGACGGGTTCAAGGGAGAATCATCGGTCGCCACGTGGCTGTACCGCATCGCCGTGAACCTAAGCCTCAACAAGGTGAGCGCCCGGACGCTGCGCGCCGAGCCGGTGGAGGAGCACCGCCTTCCGCCTTCGNNCGGGCGACGCTCGTCCTGCGCGTGTACCAGGAACTCTCGCACCAGGAAATCGCGGAGGTGCTCGGAAGTTCGGTCAGCGCCGTGAAGACGAACTTCTTCCACGCGCTGCGCAACCTACGGCGCCTGCTCGAGGAAGACGCGCGATGACACACCTGACCACGGATGAACGACTGGCCCTCATCGAGTCGGCGGGCGCCCCGAACCACCCGCACCTCGCGACCTGCGTGCGCTGCCGCGCGGAAGTGGAGGAGGGGCGCATCGCGCTCGGCGAGGTGCGCCTGAGCGAGGTGCCCGAGCCCTCGCCGCTGTTCTGGGATCCTCTCTCGGCGCGGGTGTCCGAGCGCGTGGCGGCGGGGCCGGAGACGCGGCGCCGCCCTGTCGCGGCCTGGCGCGTGCTCGTGCCGACGGCGGTCGGCGTCATCGCGGTGGTGCTCGCCGTCTGGATCGACCGAGGGGGGCATCGAACGCCGGCGGCCCCCGCGCCGGTTCCCGGTGTGGCATCGGCGGAAACGGCGGTCGTGACGGCGGGCGACGACGAGTCCTGGTCGATGTTGGGCCAGCTGGCCGGCGAGATGGACGTGGACACGCTGAGCGACACTCTTGGCACGTCGGAGGCGTCCGGGGCCGAGAGGGCGGTGTACCAACTGAATGCCGAGGAGCGGGCCGACCTGGCCGGGCTGCTCCAGGCGCAACCGGGGCAGGGACCTGCCGCGCAATAGACTGAAGGGCCTCTACGGGCGGAGAGCGGAACATGAAACTGAGAACACTCGTCGTTGCCGGCTGTCTGGTCGTTGCGGCATCGTGGTCTGGCGGTCCTGCGGCAGCGCAGCAGGCGCCCCCGCAAGGGGGAAGGCAGCAGGGCCCCCGGGCCGGACAGCGCGCCGGCGCGCCGCCCATCACCCCCGGCCAGCTGGAACGATGGCTCGACGCCTACGTCGCGTACCAGGCCCAGGAGACGCTCAAGCTGACCGACGCGCAGTATCCGAAGTTCCTCCAGCGGCTCAAGGCCCTCCAGGATTCCCGGCGGCAGCATCTGCAGGAGCGACGGCAGATCCTCGCCGCGCTCGGCACGATGATGAAGACGGCGCCGGTGGACGAAGCGGCGGTGCGCGAGCGGCTGAAGGCCCTGCACGAGCACGNNCGGGATGCCATCGACGAACTGCTCGACGTCCAGCAGCAGGCGCGCTTCCACTTGTTCGAGGAAGCCGCCGAGCGCCGCAAGATCGAGCTGCTCATGATGGCGCGGCAGCGCGCCGGAGGGCCGGGCCAGGCCGCCCCGCTTGCGGTCAAGTAGGCGTGTTACACTCGGGAGCGCCTGCTGTCCGGGCCCTGATCGAGTGAAGACCCACCGCGCACTTCCCAGTCGACGCCACCTGCTCGGCCTCGCAGCCGGGCTTTGCGCCGTGGTGTCCGCGTCCGGCGCCGTGCCGCCGCCATCGCGCGAGGACGCGGCGCGGCTGCGCGTGAAGGTCGAGGCGATCGAGCGCAATGGCCTCGCCAAGCGGCCCGCCGCGCTCGTCACGCGCGTCAGCGAGCGCGAGGTCAACGCCTACCTGGCGTTCGACGCGAAGAGCGAGCTGCCCGCCGGGTTCACCGAGCCGAGGATCACCGTCCTCCCGGACCTGAAGCTGTCGGGTACCGCGACGATCGACCTCGACGCCCTCCGCAAGGAGCGCCAGTCGCGGAGCTGGCTCGACCCGCTCAACTACCTGGGCGGGAAGGTGGCGGTCGCCGTGTCCGGCCGGCTGACCTCGTCGAACGGCCTCGCGCGCTTCGCGCTCGACCGGGCCACCGTCGGCGGCATCACGGTGCCGAAGATGCTGGTCCAGGAACTGGTCACCTTCTACTCCAGGACGCCTGACAACCCCCACGGCCTGAACCTCGACGCCCCGTACCCGCTGCCGGCGCGGATTCGCCAGATCGACATCCGGCCCGGCGAAGCGATCGTCAGGCAGTAAGGCCGTGGGCGACATCCCGTTCTTCGACACGCCGCTCCGCGCCGTGAAGGGCGTCGGCCCTCAACGCGAGCGGGTCCTGGCCCACGCCGGCCTCCTGACCTTCGGCGACCTGCTCTCGCGCCTGCCGTTCCGGTACGAGGACCGCACGTCGTTCCGGAGCGTGGCCGAGGCGACCGAGGGGGAGAAGATCACGGTCGCCGGCGAGCTCCTCAACTGCCGGTTGCGCTGGACCGGGCGCCGCGGCTTCAAGATCTTCGAAGCGGTCGTGCGCGACGACTCGGGCTGCCTGCTGTCGATCTGGCCCAACCAGCCGTACCGCCAGGACACGCTGCGCGCTCACCAGCGAGTCGTCCTTCATGGCCAGGTCGTGCGGTACCGGGGCGTGCTTCAGCTGAGCAGCCCGGACGTCGAGGTGGTTGAAGACGAGAGCGGCGACCCGCTGCACTCCAGGCGCATCGTCCCCGTCTACGAACGCACCGGAACGGCGACGAGCCGGATGCAGCGGGTGATGGTGCACGACCTGCTCGCCCGGCTGCCGGACGAGGTCGACGACCTACTGCCCGAGAGCCTGCGGGCGAGCCACGGCTTTCCCGACCGGCGCACGGCGCTGATGGAGGCGCACTTCCCGCCGCCAGGTACGCCGGCCGTCCTTCTCGACGCCTGCCGGACCCCGGCGCAGATGCGCCTCATCTTCGAAGAGTTCTTCCTGTTCCAGTGCGGCCTCGTCTCGCATCGCCTCAGGAGCGACCGGGCGCGGAAGCCGCTCGTGCCCGTCGTCGACGATCGCGTCCGGGCGGCGGCGAAGGCGGTCCTTCCGTTCGCGCTCACGCCGGGCCAGCGCGGCGCGCTCAAGGAGATCGTGGACGACATGCGCCGGCCCCGCCAGATGAACCGCCTGCTCCAGGGTGACGTGGGGTCGGGGAAGACGGCCGTCGCGCTGCTCGCCTCCGTCGTGGCGATTGAGAATCGCCAGCAGGTGGCGGTGATGGTGCCGACCGAGATCCTGGCCGCCCAGCATCGCGAGACCATCGCGCGGTGGTTCGGCGCGCGCGGGTACGCGTCGGCGCTGCTGACCGGCTCGACGCCGCCCGCCGAGCGCCGCGAGGTGCTGGCGGGCCTGCGCGAAGCCGCGCTCCAGATCGTCGTCGGCACGCACGCGCTCATCGAGGAGGACGTGGAGTTCGCCCGGCTCGGCCTCGTCATCGTGGACGAGCAGCATCGCTTCGGCGTCGTCCAGCGGGCAGCCCTGCGCGCCAAGGGCTTTCGCCCGGATGTACTCGTGATGACGGCCACGCCGATTCCCCGCACGCTGCAGCTCACGATCTACGGCGGCCTCGACGTGTCGGTGATTCGCGATCTGCCGCCCGGCCGCGTGCCGGTCACGACCACCGTGCGCCCCGACGCGCGGCGCGACGAGACGCACGAGTTCGTCAGGCAGCAGGTGGACGGCGGCCGCCAGGCCTGCATCATCTATCCGCTGGTCGAGGAATCGGAGAAGATCGACCTCAAGGCCGCGACGGCGATGGCCGATCACCTGGCGCAGGACGTGTTTCAGGCGTATACCGTCGGCCTGCTGCACGGCCGGATGACGCCGCAGGCCAAAGACGAGGTGATGCGCCGGTTCGCCGCCGGCGACATCCACGTGCTGGTGGCGACGACGGTCATCGAGGTGGGGATCGACGTCGCGAACATGACCGTCATGGTGGTCGAGCACGCCGAGCGGTTCGGCCTCTCGCAACTGCACCAGCTGCGGGGCCGCGTGGGACGCGGCGCCCACCAGTCGCACTGCATCCTGCTGTACCAGCCGCCATTGTCCGAAGAGGCGACACGCCGGCTCGAGGGTGTCGCGGCGACAAGCGACGGATTCGCCATCGCCGAGAAAGACCTCGAATTGCGCGGCGCGGGCGACGTGGCCGGCACGCGGCAGGCCGGCATGCCGAGGCTCCGGGTGGGCAACCTGTCGCGAGACGGCGACCTGATGATCGAAGCCGCCGAGGCGGCGCGCAAGTGGGTCGGCCGCGGTGGGCCGGAGGCCGAACGTCTCGACGCGTTTGTCACGACGCGGTGGTCGCGCCAGTTCGGCCTGATGAGCGTGGGGTAGGACGCATGCGAATCATCGCCGGGACGCTGAAGGGACGGCGGCTGCGCACGCCGGCATGGGACGGGCTGCGCCCTTCGTCCGATCGGCTGCGGGAGACGCTGTTCAACATCCTGGCCGACCGGATCGCGGGCGCGTC
>PMKG01000357.1:0-1198 GCA_003157675.1 Acidobacteriota bacterium | reverse complement strand
CGGGTGAACCGGCCGGACGGTTCGCCGCCGTTCGACGTGATCGTGCTCGACCCCCCGTACGCCGGGACGGACCTTCTCGCGTGCGTGACGTGCGCGGCGCCGTGGCTAGCGGCCGGGGGCGTGCTGGTGCTCGAGCATGCGCGCCGCCGGGCCTCTCCTCCCAGCGCCGGCCACCTGATCCTGACGAGGGTCGTGCCGTCCGGCGATAGCGCGCTGTCGTTCTACCGGCACGGCAGCGCGAATGCCCTCACAGCCGGCGGTTCCGGGACCGGTGCAGCATGAAACAGCCCCACGCCCCCAGGGCGGCGCGGCGCGCGACCGAGCGCGTGGCCATCTACCCCGGGTCGTTCGATCCGATCACCAACGGCCACGTCGACATCATCATGCGCGGCGCGGAGATCTTCGACCGGATCATCGTCGCCATCCTCCACAACCAGGAGAAGGCGCCGTTCTTCTCGGTGGACGAGCGCGTGCAGATGGGGCGCGAGGTCTTCGCCGACGAGCCGAAGGTGGCGGTGGAGAGCTTTGACGGGCTGCTCGTCGAGTTCGCCCGCCGTGAGCGCGCGCAGGTCATCGTCCGGGGACTGCGCGCGATCTCGGACTTCGAGTACGAGTTCCAGATGGCGCTGATGAACCGAAGGCTGGCGCCCGAGATCGAAACCGTGTTCATGATGCCGGCCGAATCGTACACCTACATCAGTTCGCGGCTGATCCGGGAGGTCTTCGCCCTCGGCGGGCCGATCGCCGGGTTGGTGCCCGAGATCGTCGAGGCCCGCATGCGCCGGACGGACAGGGCCCGCGAGTCGCGGCCGTAAGCCGGGCCCCGACCGGGCCCACGGAGGAGTGTCATGGGTGTGAGTCAGTTCGCGCGGGGGATTGCCGAGTCGCCGACGATGGCGCTGAACGAGCGGGCGCGCGTGCTCAGGGAGCAGGGCGAGTCGATCGTGCACCTGGGGATTGGTGAGCCGCAGAACGCGGCGCCGAAGACGGCCATCGACGCGTCGGCGGCGATCCTGGCCGGAGGCAAGATCAAGTACACCCCGACGACCGGGGTCCCGTCGTTCAAGAAAGCCATCATCCGTTATACCGAGACGAACTACGGCCGGACCGTCAGCCCGAAGAACGTGATCGTGTGCTCGGGCGCCAAGCAGGCGATCTTCAACGCGCTGTGGGCCATCCTCGATCCGGGCGACGAGGT
>PMKG01000276.1 GCA_003157675.1 Acidobacteriota bacterium | reverse complement strand
GTCGGGATGCCGTTGACGTAGCTCTTCACGAGTTCGTCGGTGGCCTCGGTCCACTGAAGCACCAGCTCTGCCCGCAGGCCGTTCTCCTTGAACAGCGTGAACGGCGCCTCGTGCACCGGCTTGAGCGTGCGCTCGGCGACGAGCTTCCGGGAGTACTCGATCAGCCCCTCGGCGTGCTCGAACGTCTCCTTCCGGCCGTTCGACTGGTCGTCGAAGACGACGGTCAGCCCCTTGTGCAGGTAACTCGCGACTTCGAGCCTCTCGCGGATGACGGCCGGCTCGAACTCGATCTTCGGGAAGATCGTCGGGTCGGGATGGAAATAGATCGTCGTCCCCGAGCCCCGGGCGGCGCCGAGCCGCTTGATCGGGCCCACCGGCTTCCCCTGCCTGAACCGCTGCTCCCACTGCGCGCCGTCGCGCTTGACCGTGGCCACCAGCTCCTTCGAGAGGGCGTTGACGACGCTCGCGCCGACCCCGTGAAGCCCGCCCGCCGTCTTGTAGATGCCCTGGCCGAACTTCCCGCCCGCGTGCAGCATCGTGAAGATCACCTCGAGGGCGCTCTTCTTCGTCTGCGGGTGCTTGTCTACGGGAATGCCGCGCCCGTCGTCGGTCACCGAGATCGACGAGCCGTCGGCGTGGAGGACGACGATGATGGACGAGGCATAGCCGTTCATCGCCTCGTCGATCGCGTTGTCGACGATTTCCCAGGCCAGGTGGTGGAGGCCGGCCGAGCCCACGCCCCCGATGTACATGCCGGGCCGCTTGCGGACCGGGTCCAGTCCCTCGAGAACGGTGATGTCTTTCGCGGTGTAGGAAGTGGTCATCGTCTACGAACGCCGGGTCAACGGCCCGGCGCGGAGTCGAATGGACTGCGAACCTTCAGGAAGTCGAACTTCCTGAAATCCTTGTCGTCGGTGTACAGCGTCGTCACGCCGTGCTGGCGCAGAAGCGCAGCGAGATGCGCATCCGGAACCAGATTGCCCCGGGTCGGGGTCGAGCCCGCGACCTCGCGGTAGACAGCCCAGAAGCCGTCTTCCTCTCCCAACGTCCGGACGTGCGGCAGCCGCAGCAGCGCCTCGACGTTTCCCATCGCTTCGTCAGGAGACAGCGGCCGCGAGAAGATCGACGGGTGCGTGGCGAGGCAAAGGTAACTCATCACCGTCGGCCACGCCAGGCAGACCACTTCAGGACCGGCGGCGCAGGACTCGAGGAACTCCACGGCCCTGGCGCACTGAGGGCTCGAACGGTCGGAGGCGTAGAGGAAGACGTTGACGTCGATGGCGAAGCTCACGACGCCCGGTCCCCGGGTTGGCCGGCTGATGCCGACGCGTCGAGGGCCGCCTGTACCGCGTCCTTGTCGGCGAGGTCGACCCGGGCGTCCATCCGACGCGACGTCCAGGCGAACGGGGGCGCGACGGGCGCACGAGCCCGACGCCGGCCGAGCGACTCGGCCAGCAGATCCGACACCACGCGGCCGAGGGCCTTCCCCTCCCGCCGCGTGAGCCGCTTCACCTCTTTGAGCACCGGTTCGTCGATATCGACGGTCGTCCGCATGACATCGTGATGTTATCTACTGTCGCATCAGATGTCAATAGTGACGTCATCATCAGACATCATTGTGCCGGGCCGAAGTCCTGAGTCTTGAGTCTTGAGCCCTCTGTCAGTCCTGCCCTGCGATCTCGGCCCTGCCGACGAGCTGGCCCGCCTCCGTCCAGACCTCGATGCGCAGCATCGTCCCGGGCTTGACGTCCTTCGCCGGGGCGCTCGTCCACAGGCGAAAGCCGTCCTTGCGGCCGCCCTCGACCCGATAGTAGGGCGACGCCCACACGAGGTGTCCGTCCTGGTACCAGCGGTGGCCGATGCGGTCGGAGAGGCCCAGCGGGGCGTAGATCGACGTCACCGCGTAGACCCTCCCGGACCAGCCGGGGACCAGCGCCTCCAGGGGTCGGGTCACCTCGATCGTCCCCCGGTTGATTCCCTGGCCGAACTCGGTCGCGAGCACGCGCAGCGGCGCCGGAGGAATGAGCGGCCGGCCGAGAGCGACGAGCAGGACGAGGGCGATCGCCGCCAGGCCCACCTGCCTCCGTCGTTGGAGCTGGGCCAGATCGCCGAACTTGTAGCGGATGGTCGCGAAGGCCAGCACGGCCAGAGCGGCGCTCACCGGCAGCGCGATCCGGTTGCTGATGCTCCAGAGCACCGGCAGCATCACGTTGATGCAGGCGAAGAGGTTGAAGGCGAAGAAGACCGCCACCAGACCTCGCCTGACTGACAGGTGGCGGTCGTAGACGACATCGAAGGTGGACGTCAGCGCGGAGGCCCCCAGGAAGGCCACGAACAGCAGGTTGAGCGACCATCCCGTCGCGCTGGCGTAATAGATCGGCAACAGGAAGAACAGCAATTGCTGATAGAAGTTCTTGCTGAAGTAGTTGATGACGAGTCGCAGCCGGCCGCGCCACCTCGTCTGCTGGCCGGGCGGGTCGACCAGGTCAGGCACGAAAAGACTCGCGACCCAGAGGAACGCGATGTAGAGAATGGTGTACCGGATTAAGGCGTAGTTGCGGGCGCCGGCCCACATGACGACGACGCCGAGCGCAAGCGCCCACAGGCTGTGGAGGCACCACAGCAGCAGTTCGTGCGCATGGACGAAGGCGAGCGCGGTCGAGAGGAAACGGGATGGTCGCAACACGAGTGACCCAGATCATAATCCGCGCGGCGGTCCGGCGGCTATCGTCAGTTGAGTGAGGTTCGCGCTGAACACGTCCTCCCCGTCCAAACCGTTCGTCCGCCGACGCTCCGACCGGTCGCAGATCGTGCGCCGCGCCTTCCAGGCGGGCTTCCTTCTGCTGAACCTGTGGATCGGCGCCTTGTTCTACCTGTTCGTCCGCTACTGGGAGACCGGTGGCGTCGGGGCCCGCGTCGCGCGCCCGCCCGGCGTCGAGGGCTGGCTGCCCATCGCCGGCCTGATGAACCTGAAGTACTTCCTGGTGACCGGGAGCGTGCCCGCCATCCACCCGGCCGGGCTGTTCCTCCTGCTGGCGTTCCTGTCGATCTCGTTCGTGTTCCGGAAGTCGTTCTGCAGCTGGCTCTGTCCAGTCGGCACGCTGTCGGAGTGGCTCTGGCAGGGCGGCCGCGCGCTCGTCGGGCGGAACTTCGGGCTTCCCCGCTGGCTCGACGTCCCGCTGCGCGGTCTCAAGTACGTGTTGCTCGGCTTCTTCGTCTGGGTGATCGCGGGCATGTCCGCCGACGCGCTCAGGGAATTCCTCGGGAGCCCCTACGGTCTGGTCGCCGACGTCAAGATGCTCGACTTCTTCCGCGAGCTGGGCATCGTGGGAGCGTCGGTCCTGCTCGCCCTGGTCGTCCTCTCGGTGCTGGTAAAGAACGCCTGGTGCCGCTTCCTCTGCCCCTATGGCGCGCTGCTCGGCCTGGTGTCCTCGCTGAGCCCCGTGCGCATCCGGCGCGACCCGGAGGCCTGCATCGACTGCGCGAAGTGCGCGACGGCGTGTCCGTCGGCACTGCCGGTCGATCGTCTGCTCTCGGTGAAATCGCCGGAATGCACGGGCTGCCTGGAGTGCGTGGCCGCGTGCCCTGCGCTTGGCGCGCTCGACCTGGCCGTCGCTGGCAAGCGCCGGATCCCCCTGAAGGCGATGGCGGCCGGCATCGCGCTCATCTTCCTGGGCTTCGTGCTCATCGCCCAACTGACGGGACACTGGCACACGGCCCTGTCGGACGACGTCTACCGGACGCTCGTGCCGAAGACCGATTCGCTCACGCACCCGGGATTTTGACGCCGCCTTACGCCCTACGCCTTGCGCCTTGCGCCGGCTACTGGATTGGTGTCGCGCCCGCGAATGTGGTCGCAGATGGTGGGAGTCCCGCGAGGGTGGCGTTACCTTGCCAGATGGTCCCCGTCGTGTTGGTCGCGAAGTGGCGGATGCCGGAGATGTATGAGGTCGTCGGGTCCGCCCATGCCACGTAGCCGCTGAACACGGTGGCGGCGCCGTTGCAGGCGACGATGTCCGGGCTGGCCTCGGCGCCGCCGTCGCTGACCCTGAGGGTATAGCCGCTCTTCTGGACCTGGATTCCGCTCGCGAGGTCCGGGCTGAGGTATGGCGCGCCGGTGCCCCCGGCACCCGTCCCCAGATCGGCCAGCGACACCGCGTAGCTTCCCGGGGCGCACGACGAGGAGAAGGCCGTTTCCGCGCTATTGATCGCACGGAGCGAGCCGATGGCCGACGACTCGTTGCTCGAGATGCGGGCGCGCAGCAGGCCCGGCACAGCGATGGCCGCCAGGATGCCAATGATCGCCACGACGACCAGCAGCTCGACCAATGTGAAGCCGTCAGCGCAGGATCGCATGGCGCTCTCCTGCGGCTCGGCACTGCCGCTCGAGCGGCCGCGGACGGATCGGCGGAGGGGTGTTCGCGACGATATCCGGACGGCACCGGAATTCTCGACCAGGGGATGAGCCCGCAAACCGCGTGCCGCCGTGCGTATCCGCGGAAGGTGGACGACCATGACTGGATTATCGGATTAGACCGGGTTGTCCAAGAGTGGGCCCCCCAAGTGTGTCGGTTCCGATGACAATTCCGGTCGTGGGTCCCCGGAGACGACGACCCCGCCACCGTGGAGGACCGGCCGGCACGTCAGGCCGTTTCCGACAGTGCCAGCGCTTCGTCGAGTGTCGGGATACCCGCCATCGCCCCGAGGCGCGTGCAGGCGAGCGCAGCCGCGGCGTTCGCGAGTCGCAGCGTTCGATCGAGCGCCCAACCGTTCAGCAGCCCGAGGATGAAGCCCGCCCTGAACACGTCGCCCGACCCCGTCGTGTCCACCGCCTTCACGCCGAAACCGGGCGCGCGCAGGAACCGGTCACCGTCAAGCGCCACGGCCCCGTCACGACCGAGCGTCACCACCAGCAGCCCCGGGTGCTTCCGCCTGAGCCTCCGCAGCGCGCGCTCGTGGTCGCGCTCGCCGGTCAGCTGCTCTGGCAGGCCGTCGGCGAAGATCGCGCACGTCACCGCGAGGACCAGTTCCTCGGTCTGCTCGGTCATCCGGTCGAGGTCGCTCGTGACCGGTATGCCAAGACCTGTCGCGCGCCGAGCCGCCACGATCGCCGTCTCTTGGGCCACGTCATCTACATGGAGGAGACGCGCCGAGGCAATCGCGTCGATCGGAACGTCGCCCTCGTGCAGGCACACCGAGTCGTCGCGGTCCCAGAGCACCGCTCGCTCGCCAGTCTGCTCGTCGATGATGATGACGGCGGACTGGTTCCGCCCCGGCCTCGACGCGAGGGCGCCCACGTCGAGCCCCTCGCGCG
>PMKG01000212.1 GCA_003157675.1 Acidobacteriota bacterium | reverse complement strand
GGATCGGCAACCCCGCGCTGACCGGCGTGCTCAACCTCTTCTTCCGGTCCGGGCTGAGCGATGCCCACAGCGGGTTGCGGGCGTTCACCCGGGCGGCCTTCCTCCGGATCAACCCCACGTCGCAGGGCATGGAATTCGCGAGCGAACTGGTCATCAAGGCCACGCTGTTGGGCCTCTCGCGCACCGAGGTCCCCATCACGCTCTACCCGGACGGGCGCGACCGCGCCCCACACCTGCGTCCGTGGCGCGATGGCTGGCGGCATCTCCGATATCTCGTGATGCTGAGCCCGTTGTGGCTCTTCTTCGTTCCCGCGTTCGCGCTCGGCGCCCTCGGCGTGGTCATCCTGAGCCTGGTGATGCTCGCGCCGGCCGGCGGCGTGGCCACCGTCGGCCGGTTCTGGCTCGGCGATCACTGGGCGGTGCTCGCCGGCGCGTTCCTGGCCATGGCCCACCAGACGGTCGTCATGGGGCTCGCGGTCACGCTCTACGGCGCCCGTGAAGGCTACCGGATCATGACCCCGACGCTGCGCGGCGTGTACTGGGCGACGCGCCTCGAACACATGCTCGTCCTTGGCGCGGGGTTCGTCGCGGCCGGCCTCGGCGTGCTGGGCTACGTCGCGTGGGTGTGGCGGGCCTCGGGTTACGGGAACCTCCAGATGATTCGCGAGATGGTGGTGGCGTCCACGCTCATCGTGATCGGGCTGCAGACCGCGTTCGGCGGGTTCCTGCTGTCGGTCATCGGCGGCAACGAGGCGCAGGTCCTCGCCGCCATTACGCGACTTGCGACGACCGGCCAGGAGCGGCGGCCCCATGACGGACGCTGAAGCCGGGACGCCACGCACGCCGCCCATCCCGCCGCTGCGCTACGACCCGTTCGAGAGACTCCGCGTGCCGCGGCCCGTGGACCGCTACGCGTACGTCCGCGAGCGGTGCCGCGGCCGGCGCGTGCTCGATCTCGGGGCCTACGACGAGACGGAGGTCGCGAAGGCCCAGCACGCGAGGTGGCGGTGGCTGCACGCCGAGATCGCGGCGACGGCGGCCGCCGTCCTCGGCGTCGACGCCTCGCCGGCCCTGCCGCCGGGCGGGCTCGCGACGCGCGTGGGCACCAGGATCGTCCCGGGCGACGTCGGTCACCTCGACGCGATCGTCGCCGGGTTCCAGCCGGATCTCGTCGTCGCGGGCGAACTCATCGAACACACGCCGGACGCGCTCGGATGGATCTCCAGGCTGGCCGCGTGCGCGCCCGGGGCCGATTTCCTCGCCACGACGCCCAACGCCACGTCGATCGTCAACCTGCTAATGGCGTTCTTCGGGCGCGAGAACAATCACCCGGATCACCTGCACGTCTACTCGTACAAGACGCTCGCCACGCTGGCCTCCCGCGTGCCGCTCGCCCGTCCGTCGCTGACCCCTTACTACTACGACCCGCACCTGCTGCTCGGCCGGCTGCCCGGTCTCGCCGGCGTGGCGGCGGGCGCCCTCGACACGTTGGTCCTGAAGCCGGCGCAGTTCCTCTTTCCGCTGACCTCGTTCGGGTGGATTCTCGAGGGGCGACTGGGGGACGGCTCGTGAGCCGTCCGTGGCTGTCGGTCCTCTTGCCGACCTTCAACGGCGAGGCCCACCTTCGCCGCGCCCTCGACAGCATCGCCGCCGAAGCCGATTCTGGCGTTGAAGTCGTCGCCATCGACGACGGGTCGTCGGACGGGACCTGCGACATCCTCCAGGCGTACCAAGGCACGCTGAACCTGTCGGTCGAACGACGGCCGGTCGGCAACTGGGTGTCGAACACCAACCTGGCGCTCGACCGCGCCACGGGGGACCTGGCGTGCTTCCTCCACCAGGACGACTGCTGGCTGCCCGGCCGGCTGGAGACCGTGCGTCAGCAGTTCTCGGACACGCCATCGGCCGGCCTGCTTCTCCACGCCTGCCGGTTTGCCGGCCCCGACGGCCGCGCGACCGGCACCTGGCGGTGCCCGCTCCCGGCACGGTGTCCGGTACGGCCGGCAGCGACGACCGAGCGGTTGCTGGTCCAGAACTTCGTCGGGATGCCCGGCGCGGTCTTCCGCCGAGGTCTGGCGCTCGGCTGCGGCGGGCTGGACGAGTCGCTGTGGTACACGGCCGACTGGGACTTCTGGCTGAAGCTCGCCGCCATCGCCGACACCGTGTACCTGCCCCAGCCGCTCGCCATGTTTCGCCTGCATCCGGCATCGCAGACCGCCACCCGGAGCCGGTCGCTCGACGAGTTCCGCCGGCAGATGAGCGCGGTGCAGAAGCGACACGGCTCGAGCTGGCCGGCGCCGGACGCTGCCACCCGAGCCTCGGTCGAGAGAACAGCCAGGGCGGCAATCGAGGTCAACGTCGCGCTCGCGGCCCTCTATCACCGCGTTCCCGTCGAAACCGGCCGGCTGCTCGCGGCGCTGGGCGTTCTACGCCCCTCCGACTGGTGGCGCCTCGCGCGCGATTCCCGCCTGCACGAGCGGGCCGTCGCCAGGCTGCGCGCCGGCCTTCTCATCAGCCGGCGGTCGTCCGAGCCGTCTTGAGCCTTGAGTCTTGAGTCCTGAGCCTTTCGGTGGCGCCGGCGTCCTCGCCGGCGATTCTGCCCTCGCCGCCCTTGCTTCTCGGCCCCTGCCGCTATACGATCCCCGCGCTCCCGCTGTGTCCTGCCGAACGGAGGTTGCGATGGCGAAGTTGCGCGCAACCCATTCCCGAAACCCCGGAGCCGGCGTCATGCCAGATCTTCTCTCTCCGTTGTCGCTGCAGGGTCTCACGCTCAGAAACCGCATCGTCATGCCGCCCATGTGGTCGGGACAGGCCACGCCGGACGGCCTGGTCACACCGGCGATCATCGAGTACCACCGGCGGCGCGCCGCCGCCGGGTGCGGCCTGATCATCGTCGAACACGCGTTCGTCCACCTGCGCGGCCGTCACACGGCGACGCAGATTGGCGTCCACTCCGACGTGGCCATCGAGGGCTTGACGCGGCTGGCGGCGGCCATCAAGCGCGAGGGCGCGGTGGCGTGCCTCCAGATCTCGCACGCCGGGTCCCACGGCTCGTCCCGCGTGATCGGCGCGCGCCCGCTGGCGCCCTCTGCCATCCGCCATCCGAACGAACCCGATGGCGACGTCCCCGAGGCCGTCAGCCTGGCGATGATTCCGGCCGTCATCGCGGCGTTCGCGGATGCCGCGGTCAGGGCGCAAATCGCCGGGTTCCAGGCCGTGGAGATCCACGCGGCGCACGGCTTCCTGCTCAGTCAGTTCCTGTCGCCGCTGACCAACCGGCGGGACGACGAGTACGGCGGCCCGGTGGACCACCGCAGCCGGCTCCACCTGGAGGTCCTCCGCGAGGTGCGCAGGCGCCTGCCGCGCGAGATCGCCGTCTTCGTCCGCCTCGGCGCGCACGACGAGATGCCCGGAGGCCTCGAGATCGACGACGCCTGCTGGACGGCGGCCAGGCTGGCAGAGGCCGGCGCCGCCCTGATCGACGTCTCGGGCGGTCTCCAGGGGTCGCGCGGCGTGGGCAAGGGGCCGGCCTACTTCGTGCCGTACGCCCAGGCGATCCGGTCCGCCGTGCAGGTGCCGGTGATGGTCACCGGCGGTCTCGGCGAGCCGGACCTGGCCAATCGCGCCGTGCGCGAGGGATGGGCCGACCTCATCGGTGTCGGCCGGGCGATGCTCAACGACCCGGACTGGGCGCTCAAGGCCATCGCCCACCTGTCGATGGTCCGCCGCCCGGGCTGACGCGCTCGGCCGCAAGGCGTGAGGCGTAGGCCGTAAGCCGCGCTCGACATGTCGACGCCGCTCAACTTCGCCTATACGGCCGACACGATTGGGGGCAACTCGGGCAGCCCGGTGATCAACCGGAAGGGGGAGGGCCCACTCTCCCCGCTCAGTCCTGGCGCAAGGCGGTGGTCGGGTCCACCCGCGTGGCGCGCCGCGCCGGGAACCAGCAGGCAGCGATACCCGCCCCCAGCACCACCACGGCGACCGCCGCGAAGGTCAGCGGATCGCGCGCCGTGACGCCCCAGACCTCGCTCGCCAGCACCTTGTTTGCCGCCAGGCCCGCCGCCAGACCCACCGCCAGGCCGATCCCGACCAGCCACAGCCCCATCCGCAGCACCATGCCGATCACGTCGCCGCGGCTCGCGCCCAGCGCCATCCGGATG
>PMKG01000315.1 GCA_003157675.1 Acidobacteriota bacterium | reverse complement strand
CAGGCCTGAAGGCCCGCCCTACACCCGGTCTTTGTCCGTTCGTGTGTAGGCCGACCCCGTCCGTGTGTAGGGCGACCCTTTAGGGTTGCCTCAGCGCCCGATCCCCAGCGTCTTCAGCCGCTCCACGACGTCGCGGCCGTGCGCTTCCGGATTGACCTGCTTGTCGATGTAGAGGATCTTCCCGTCGCGCCCGATGTAGAACGTCCATCGCGACGCGTACGCCTTGTCCCCGCTGACGACACCATACGCCCTGGCCACTTCCTTGCCCGGGTCGCTCAGAATGGGGTAGTCGAGGCCGAGTGCCTCGGCGAACTGCTTGTTGGTGTCCGGGGTGTCGACGCTGGCCGTGAAGTAGGCCACGCCAGCCTTGCGAATGTCGGCGCCGCTCTCACGGAGCGACTTGCACTCGGCCGTTCAACCCGCGGTGAACGCCTTCGGAAACCAGGCGAGCACCACCGGCTGCTTTCCCTTGAATTCGGCGAGGCTATACGACTTGCCGTCAGACCCCGGCAGCGTGAATGCCGGCGCCGGGTCTCCCGGCTTCAACTCGGCACCCGGGCCCGGCATGGCCACCGCAGCCGCCAGGACCGCGAACCCAAGCGATGCGAAGACGATTCCCGCTCCACTCATGGACCGTCTCCTCGGTTGTGTGGTGAACGACCTTACCACCCCATCTTACCGCCATCCCGCGCCTCGGGTGTCAGGTCTCGCAAGGGGCGAATGTTCCACGCGGCTCGCGCCGATAGAAGACACGATGGCAGTGTCTGTGCCGGATCGGCTCTCCCATGTTCGGGAAGGGGGATTCCGCGACCGCCTTGGCGAGCGGGTCATCCTGCCGCAAAAGTCGGGCGTCCTGCTGGAATACCTGTATTTCAGCGATCCGTTGGCGCGCGCCCCGTTCTTTGTGCAGGCGCTGAAGGATCGGGTCGGGAGGCTCTCCACCTTCTCGCACGCCTCCTACTGCCGCATTCGACGGGTGCAGCGGGCCGAGGAGTCTGACAGCCGGCCGGCGCTCGTCTCGGTGCACGTCCCGGGCCACCGGCTCACGGAGATCCTCGACGCGGCCGCATGGGCCGACCTGCGTCCGCCTACCTCAGCAGTGCTGGCCGCAGTACGACAAACGATGGCAGCCGTTGCGCTGCTGCACGATTTCGCGCCCGATGGCTTTCACGGCGCCATCGGGCCGGACCGGCTGATCCTCACCGGAGAGGGACGCATCGTCGTGGCCGAACACGTCCTCGGCACGGTGATGACGCAGGCTGCCGAGGCGTGGGGGAGCGGTCGCTTGTGGCGTGAGCTG
Source organism: Acidobacteriota bacterium (assembly GCA_003157675.1). Taxonomy (GTDB): domain Bacteria; phylum Acidobacteriota; class Vicinamibacteria; order Vicinamibacterales; family Fen-181; genus FEN-299. Next base: position 4,072 of record PMKG01000315.1, on the reverse strand, counting down.
GGCGTGGCGACGATCACGGACAACGCCCTCGCGCAGGACGGCCGGCGCCACGACGTCGTGCAGGTGGGCTTGCTCCTCCTGGCGTTGCTTCTGGGCCGGACGATCGCGCCGCACGAGTATCCCGACGAAGTGCTCTGGCTGCTGCAGCAGGCGACCGAAACCGAGATCGACGGTACGCGCGCGGCGCTTGGAACGGGCTTGCACGACTGGCTCGGGTGCACCCTGTCGATCGCTGGTGAGCGGCCGTACACGACGCTGCTCGATGCTCAAAGGGCGCTGGCCGAGCTGACCGAGGACGTGCGCTACAGCGCATCGCCCGCGGCCTGGAACTCCTTCCTCTCCGCTTGCGAGACGGCCTTGCAGAGCATGCCGCCTCCGGGTCCGGCTGCCTCCGAGCCGACGCCGGAAGCCGAGACGAAGCCTGAGGCGATCTCGGTCGAACAGGTTGCGGCCAGCCGTGTCGGGCCGGGCACAGCCGGAGACCGGCTGGCCGCGTGGACCGCCGACTCCCAAAAGAATCGCCCCGCTGCGGCCGCGGTTCTATTCGAAAGCGCGGATGCGGGGCCGCAGGTCGCATCCCGCGCGGCTGATGATCCGGTATTGACCGCGCCGCCGCCGAGCGCAGCGCCCGCGGCAGCGGAGAAGGTGGTCGCGGCTCCGCTGGCGCCGCTTCCGCCTCGCGCGGACCCAGCGCCGATGCCGGCTCCCGAGCTGCAGAACGAACCGGCTGCGCCGCCAGTTCAGTGGGAATCAGATGCGCCGCCGGCCGAGGCCGCGCCGCCGGAGCAGGAGCCAGTAGGCCTTCCGTGGAAGGTGAAGACGTGGTCCATCTCGCCGGCCGCATTCGTCAGGCCGGCGCTCGTGCTGGTCCTGTTGCTGGCCGTCGCGGCGGCCGCGGTCGTCTACGCGCCGCGCGTCTGGGACCTGGTCTTCAATGAGGAGCGAACGTCGGGCCAGCTCATCGTGGACAGCGAACCCGCGGGCTCCAGCGTCACCGTCGACGGCCGGTTCCTGGGGCTCACACCGCTCACGACGACGCTCCGGGCCGGGGTTCACCGACTGGAGGTCCAGAACGGGGGGGCGCTGCAGTCGAAGACGATCCAGGTGGAGGCCCGCAAGCGTGTGACCGAGCGCCTGGAGTTCCCGGGCAGTCAGGACCGCGGCGGCCTGTCGATCACGACGTATCCCGCGGCCGGACGCGTCACCCTCGACGGGGTCGCCTGCGGCCCCGCCCCCGTAAATGTCGCCGGCCTCACGCCTGGCTCGCACCTCATCGTCGTCGAGACGCCGCTCGGCTCGCAGACACAGGACGTCACCGTCCAGGCGGGCAAGCTGTTGCCGGTGACGGTGCAGACAATTTCGTGGGTGAAGGTCGACGCGCCCTACGACCTCGACGTCTCGGAGGACGGGCGTCCGCTCGGCACGACCGGTCGGGCGACCGTCGTCGTGTCACCGGGGCATCACCACCTCGAGTTCACCAACAGCAGTCTAGGGCTCAAACTCCGGCAGGCCGTCGACACGGAACCGGGGACGCTGACCACCGTGCCGCTCGACCTCCCGATGGGCACGCTGAATCTGACGTCCGATCAGCCGGCCGAGGTGTCGGTCGACGGGCAGGCCGTCGGCAACACGCCGGTCACCGGCGTGACGCTGTCACTCGGCAAGCACGAAGTGGCCTTCCAGCATGCCAAGTATGGCCGGCTGGTCTACAGCGTGTCGGCCACGCTGGCCGGCCCTGTTCATCTGAACGCCACGTTCAAGAAGTAGCCACCCGGTCGAGGCTGGGGCGTCAGGGCCCTCACTTCATTGCCGCGATCGCTTCAAAGTGCTTCAGATGGTGCAGCTCGTGTCCGGCGAGCATCATCACCACGTCCCTGACCTCGAGTGGGCCACGCTCGGGATGCCGGAACCCCCGCCCGAGATCGGCGGGAGACAGGCTGCGAAAGAGCGCGAGATTGAGCGCGCGCAGGCCTTCGTAGGCCGCGAGCGCGGCAGCGGGTTCGCCAGGCGGCTCGCTGGCGAGCCAGCGGTCCTGGTCGAACGGCTGGACCACGTAGTCGTCGGTCGTGAGGGCCATCCTGGCCCTCACGCCGAAGGCCAGTTCGGTCTGGGCCAGGTGCACGAGCAGCTGGCGCGCGGTCCACTTGCCGGGCGCGTAGCTGCGGGCGAGGCCGACCGAGCCGAGCGCCGACACGATCTGCCGGATTCGTGACGGCGTCTCGGCCATCGCTTCGAGAGGATCCCGGGAGCCGAGGCATGCTGCGTATGGGTTCATAAGACCATGATAGACCGGACCCGAATGAAGGAGGCGCACGTGAAGACGTTGATGGTGGTGGCGGGGACGAGCCTGGTGCTCGGCGTGGCCGGGCAGGCGGTCGGACAAGAGCGCGCAGACGTCCGATTCGACGAAGCGGCGGCGACCAGGTTCGCGGCGCTGGCGCTCGACTGCGTTCACAAGGAGTACCCCAACAAGATCGGGCACGTGCTGTCGAGCGACGCCGACGTGCTCCCGCCGCGCGAGCTGACGCCGGCCTTTTACGGGTGCTACGACTGGCACTCGTCGGTCCACGGCCACTGGCTGCTGGTCCGACTCGCCCGCACGTTTCCGAACGCTCCGCTCGCGCCGAAGGCCAGGGCCGCGGTGGCCCAGAGCCTGACACCCGAGCACATCGCCGGAGAGGTCAAGTACCTGCAAGGTGCGGGGCGCACGAGCTTCGAGCGGCCCTACGGCCTGGCCTGGCTGCTGCAGCTCGACGCGGAGCTCCGGGAATGGAATGACGGGCAGGCCGCGTCCTGGGCCGCCACGCTGCGGCCGCTCACCGACGCGGCTGTCGCGAGATTCAAGGAGTGGCTGCCCAAGCTCGCGAACCCGATCCGCATCGGCGAGCACGACCAGACGGCGTTTTCGTTCGGCCTGATCCTGGATTGGGCGCGCAGCACCGGCGACCGTGCGACGGCCGACCTGCTGACGGCCCGAATCCGCGACTACTACCTGAAGGACCGCGGCTGCCCGCTGTCGTGGGAACCGTCCGGGCAGGACTTTCTCTCTCCGTGCCTCGCCGAGGCCGACCTCATGCGCCGGGTGCTACCGCCCGCCGAGTTCGCGACGTGGCTGACGGCGTTCCTTCCGACGATCCCGAAGGACGGCAGCGCCGCGTGGCTGACGCCGGCGGTCGTGACGGACCCCAGCGACCCGAAGCTGGCGCATCTCGACGGCCTCAACCTGAGCCGCGCCTGGATGCTCGAAGGGATCCTGTCGGGGCTGCCGTCGAGTGACGCACGGGTGAAAGCGCTGTCTGCCGCTTACGTTCGGCATCGCGACGCCGGCCTGCGCGCCGTCACCGGCGAACACTACGAGGGGGGCCATTGGCTGGGCAGCTTTGCCGTGTACCTCACGACGGAAAGGGGACTCCAGGGGAATCGGGCGAAGTAGCGATCGTGCGAAGTACGAAGTACGAAGTGCGCTTCAGGGGCGGTGACGGTTGGACCAGTTCCGCGGTATCGAGATCGCAAGATCTCTACATCGCACGATCGCAAGATGACGCGATCTCTCCGTGTCGGTAGCAGCTGGTAAGGTGGTCGTTGACCATGCCCACGGCCTGCATGNNCGTCGAGCCGACGAACCTGAACCCCCGCTTCTGGAGGTCCTTGCTCAACGCGTCCGACTGTGGCGTCTTCGCCGGCACGTCCTTCATCGTCCGCCACCGGTTGATCCTGGGGGCGCCGTCGACGAACGTCCAGAGGTAGGCGTCGAAGGTTCCGAACTCCCGCCGCACGTCCAGGAACGCGCGGGCGTTGCCGATTGCCGCCTCGATCTTCATCCGGTTGCGAACGATGCCGGCGTCGGCGAGCAGGGCGGCGACCTTCCGTCCGTCGTAGCCGGCGACCACCGCAGCGTCGAACCGGTCGAACACCTCGCGATAGCGCTCGCGCTTGCGCAGGATCGTGATCCAGCTCAGGCCGGCCTGCGCCCCCTCGAGCACCAGTATCTCGAACAAGTGGCGGTCGTCGTGCGCGGGCACGCCCCACTCGTGGTCGTGGTAGGCGAGATACAGCGGGTCGGTCGTCGGCC
>PMKG01000457.1 GCA_003157675.1 Acidobacteriota bacterium | reverse complement strand
CGCCTCGCTGCTCCTGCTCGGCACCGGCCTCGTGGGGCTGCGGGCGTCGCGGAGGCGGCGAGGCTAGGCGTCTCCGAACGCGTGAGTCCTCAGGGGCCACCCGCCACTAGGGTGGCCCTTCGCGTATACCGCCGAAGCATCACGCCGCCAGCCGCGCCGTTAGGTTGTAGGGGTTCAAGCCGTTTGGAGACGCCCGCCTTCGCTCGCCTGCATCAATGAGCGAGCTACGACTGGCAAGCCAGCCCTTCCGTGAGTTCAGAGCGACCGCTCGCGTCGCTCGCGCATTGACACCCGCCGCGTCGCCCACACGAACGCCATCCGCCAGCCGACGATGACCGTGACAAGGAAGGGGGCACTGATGAGGAACACGCCGCGGCCAATGATGAGCTCTGGAAACCAGTAGTAGAGGCCCGTGAGCACGAGTGAGGTGGCGCCGAAAGCCTGCAGCGATCGGACGAGGAGTTCGCGGCGGTCCGACAGGATGCGCAGGTCGTACAGGTCCGAGTAGTAAAGGCACACCTGGCAGACGATGGTGATTAGAATCGCCTTCGCCAGCCCCCTCTCGGCGGTGAGTACCTGCCACCAGGTGTCGGGCAGCCGCAGGCGGGTCGCCAGCACGATCGCGGCGACGACCAACGCGCCTTCGCACGGGACTACCGCGAACTGCCGCCCCGAAATGCGCGAGGTCAGCGCCATATGGCGCCAGAATATACCACTACTGCTTCAGCGGGTACAGTCCACCAGGAGGCTACCCGTGACTCATCTACCCGCAAACCACTCTCGAGCGAAGGCCGCCGGCCTACCGCCGAGCGTGTCTTCGCCGAAGGGCTTCGGTCAGGGCGTCGACTGGTTCCTGAAGCCTGCTGAGCTTCCTGAGCGTGACAAGCTGCTCATGCCGCATTTCGACCAGCAGGTCTTCCATCCGGGACAGACGGCTGTGAACCGGCCGGATGACGGCAGCGACAACAGGCGGGATCGTGGCACGGGCCTTCGTGACGGGCATGATGGTATCTCTTCTTTCAGGCACGAGCGGAAGGTCTGTACACGAGCGGACACGCTCACGGCGTTGGCGATTGGCGACGCTGCCACGAGGAAGGGCACGTGCCACCCGCCCGCGGCCGATCTGTGTACAAGCCGCTCTCGCGCGAAAGCTGCCGGTCTAACGCCGAACGCGTCGTGGCCGCAGGGCTTCGGTCAGGGCATCGACCTGTTCCTGAAGCTTGTTGATCTTCCTGAGCTTGACGTCCTGCTCCCTCCGCATTTCGAACAACAGGTCCTCCATGCGGGCAAGACGCTTGTTCACGGGCCGGACGATGGCGGCAACGACAGGCGGAATCGCCCCACGGGGCTTCTTCACGGGCATGACTGAACATTCTTGTTCAGGCACGAGAGGAACGTCTGTACAAAAGCGGACACACTGCCCGCGAACGTCTCCCCGGTGTGATAGAACCCGCGCATCGTCGGGCGGACCAGTCGCAGTCCTGAGGAGGTCAGTCGATGCGCCGTACGGCGACGTTCTTACTCATACTGCTTTGCGGCGGCTCCGCGGCCGCGGTCCTCATGCATGCCGCGCAGCAGGCGGACGCGCCCGCCTATGACATCGCGTTCACCGCCTCCCGCGACGGACGAACCGACATCTATCGGATGCGAGGCGATGGAGCACAGTCGAGGCTTGTCGTCCCCGATGCCGGCCGGATGACCATTCTCGTCCCCGGATCATGGTCGCCAGACGGCGCCAGGATCGCTCACTTCGCCTCTGGCGCGGATGACGGCGAGTTGCTCGAGAAGTACCCGGTTCCGGTGCACGCCCCCCTGTATGTCGTGAATGCGGACGGGACCGGCCGCGAGCGGCTGCTCGACGTTCCCGTGGAGCCGTTTCTCGCCTGGTCGCCGGATTNNAGCAGGGGCGCGAAGCGCCCTCGACCGCCGTCTACGTCGCGGATGTCCGAACCCGGCGAGTCACCCGCCTGACGCCTCGGGGCTTGCCCAGAGCGTCTCGTGGTCTCCGGACGGCCGCTCCCTTCTGGTCGCGTTCAACCCCGGTCACATCGTGGACGTGACAACGGGCGCGACGATCGAGTTGGGAACGGGAATGATGGACCAGACATTCACGCCCGACGGGCGCAGTGTCATCTACCGAACGTCGAGAGCAGACGGCGGGGGCATTTACGCCGTCGACGTCGATGGGACGAATCGGCGGAAGCTGACCGACAGTCCCGAAGGCACGGTCTCGTTTACGGTATCTCCACTTCTGAAGCGCGAACGGCGATGATGAGTAAGCTCGCGCGCGCCAAGGACCCGAATCCCGTTGGGGACGCTGACCTTCACTCGCGGGCATTCGTGTGGCCTCGACAGACTCAACGATTCTGAAACTCGGTTCACGCAAGCTGATCACGGTGAGTGGAACAGCTTGAGATCGCCGCGCCGACGGGCACGCCGGGGCGTAGGATGAAGACAGAACCCGGTCTCACGACCCGAGACGGGTCATTCGGTGAGGGATGTCATGAAGGCCACTGTGATCTTGCTCGCAGCCGTCGTCGCGGCCGCCTGCGCACATGGCGGACGGCCCGAGTCCGCCTCGCGCACCCAGGCGCAGAGCGCTCGGAACGAAGCGAAACTCGCTGCGGCGCTCGGCGGCATGGTTGCCGGCCCGGCGCAGGATTGCGTCCTGGAGCGCGACTTGGGGAGCAACGAAGCGTACGGCGGGCGAGCGATACTCTTCGACGGTCCGACAGGCGACGTCGTCTACGTGAACCGGCCGCCGGCCGGTTGTCCGGGGCTCGATTCCGGGCGGGCACTGAAGCTGCGGACCCCGGCGGCACGGCTCTGCCGCGGCGACGTCGTGACGGTGTTCGAGCCGGTGAGCGGCACCGACCTGGGTGGCTGCAGCCTCGGCCAGTTCACGCCGTACCGTCGCGGGGCTTCTCGGGACCGCGGTACAGAATGACCTCGGCGCGCTCCACCGTCACGAGCCCCTCCTGCACCATCTCGTCCAGTTGCTCGCGCACGAATGCCTCGATCTTCTCGCCGGCGTCCACGATCTCGACGACCACAGGCAGATCCTCCGACAGTCTCAGGATCTTCGCCGTGTGCATCCGGCTGTGCGCGCCAAATCCCATGC
>PMKG01000362.1 GCA_003157675.1 Acidobacteriota bacterium | reverse complement strand
GATGTGGAGGTACATGTCCGGGTCGGGCTGCTTCGACGGGCCGAGGCGCCGGTTCCCCTTGGGATCGGTCAGCGCGCCTGACAGCGTGATGTCCTGCTCCTGCGAGGCGACCAGCCACGCCTTCAGCCGTTCGTGGTAGCTGGTGCCGTGCGCCTTGTCGACGTCCCAGGTCGTCGACCACATGGCGTTCAGCGCCGCCCAGCCCGCGCAGCGCCCGCCCGTGCAGGTGCCGGTCAGCTGGAACATCAGGCGCTTCATGCGACTGTTGGCGATCATGTCGTCTACCGACCGGATGACCGAGAGATACCGCGAGACGCGCCGGCCGGTCAGGTGCGACGTCGTCGTCATCAGCTCCTGGTACTTGGGATCGCGCGCGGCCTCGAAGATCTGCGAATGCCCTTCGACGGTCCGGCGGGTGACCGGATCCTCGACCGGGTCCTCGACGAGGCGGCCGTGCTTGTAGAGGTTCGGGCGAAGCCTCCGCAACGCCGCCTTGAACTCCTCGGGCGTCTTCGTGTCGCCCGGCTCCGCAATCTCGGGGGCCAGCCCCTCGCCGGTCCGCAGGTGGTGCACGAGCGCGGGCAGCACGTCGCCGACGTCGCCCACCAGGCCGACGTCGGCCACCGAGAAGATCGGGGCCCGCGGGTCGGCGTTGATGGCGACGATGGTCTTCGCGCCGTGGATGCCGACGACGTGGTGCATCATGCCGGAGATGCCCGCGGCGATGTAGAGCTTCGGCGAGACGAACACGCCGCTCGCGCCGATCATCTGCTCGGGACGGGCCCAGCCTTCGTCGACGGGCGGGCGTGTGGCGCCCACCTCGCCGTGGAGCAGAGCGGCCAGTTCCTCGATGAGCGCCCACCGGTCCTTCGACCCGACGCCGAATCCGCCCGCGACGACGACCTCGGCGGTCGCCAGCGGAGCGCGGGCGGCTTCCGGCCGGCGCCGCTCCACCTCGCGCGCGATGCGTCCGCCCGGCGCGGTGTCCACCGGCTCGTGGACGACCTGGGCGTCCTGGGCGGTCGCCACGGGGCCGAACACCCCCGCGACGACGGTGGCCATCTGCGGACGCTGATCGGGGCAGACGATGTTGGCCATGAGCTGGCCGCCGAAGCCGGGCACCGTCTGCACGAGGAGGCCCCGCTCCAGCTTGAGATCGACGCAGTGGGCGCTCAGGCCGGTGCCAAGGCGCGCGGCGACGCGCGCGGCCAGCGCCGCGTTCTCGTTGTCGGCGCCGAGAAGCAGCGCCTGTGGCCGATGGCGCCGGGCGGCGTCGGCCAGCACCCGCGCCAGCCGCACGGTCGAGAACACCGCGAGCGATGGGTGGTCGATCACGCGGACGACATCCGCACCGGCGTGGCGCAACTGGTCGGCCAGCGGCTCCACCTCATGGCCGGCCACGATCGCTTCGACCGGGGCGTGCGCCTGGGCCGCGAGCTGGCGGGCCTTGCCAAGGAGCTCGAGCGCCACCGCATCGATCCGCCCGTCGTGGTGCGAGGCGAAGACCCAGAGTGCAGGGTTGTCGCTCATGACGCGTGCCTCCGAAGCCCCAGCTTCGCGACGAGCGCGGCCGCCATCTGGCTGGGCGACCCCTCGAGCATCTCGCCCTTGCGGGCGGCGGGGGGCGTGAAGATGTTGAGCATCTGCGTCGGCGACCCGCCGAGCCCCACCTCGGCCGGCGAGAGGCCGAGGTCGGCCGCCGTCCAGCAGGTAACGCCGGCCGAGACCGCTCGCATGATGCCGGTCATCGACGCCGTGCGCGGCACGTTCACCTCCTTGTCGAAGGTGACGAGCGCCGGCAATTCGCACTCGTAGACCGTCTCGCCGCCCTCCGTGGCGCACCGGGCGCGGAGCGTTCCGCCCTGGAGCGAGAGCGCGGTGACGTGTGTGAGGTCCGGGATGTCGAGCAGTTCCGCGATCTGCGGCCCCACCTGCGACGTACTGCCGTCGAGCGAGTAGCTGCCGCAGCAGACCAGGTCGACGTCGCCGAGCCGCCTGATCGCGGCGGCCAGGCAGCGGGCCGTGGCCAGGCTGTCGGCGCCCGCGAACGCCGCGTCCGAGAGCAGGTACGCGCGGTCGCAGCCCATCGCCAGCGCCTCGGCCAGCTGCTCCTCGGCCTCACGGGGGGCCATGGAGATCACGGTGACGGTGCCTGGACCGGCCGCGCGGAGGGCGACGGCCTGCTCGATCGCGTTCCGGTCGAGCGGGTTGATGACCGCCGGCACCTCGTCGCGCCTGAGCAGCATCGTCCGCGGGTCGAGCTTGAGCTTCCCCCACCGGCGGGGGTCCGGCACCGGCTTCATGCACACGACGATGTTCATGCGAGCCTCGCTTCCTGTCGCCTCGCGTTACGCCAGCGCCGCGCGCGCCACGACGAGCTTGCCGATCTCGGTCGTCCCGCCCGCCGAGACGCACACCATCGCGTCGCGGAACAGGCGCTGGACCGCGTACTCCATCATCGCGCCGCACGCGCCGTGAATCTCGACCGCTTTCTTGGCCGCGTTGACGGCGGCCTCGCTGACGTACATCTTGGCCAGCGTGCTCTCGACGCCGCAGTCGCGGCCCGAGTCCTTCAGCCACGAGGCGTGATAGCACAGCCAGCGCGAAGCCTGCAGCTCGGCGAAGATCTCGGCGACGCCCCACTGGATCGCCTGGAGCTGTGCGATCGGCCGGCCGTAGAGCGTGCGTTCCTTGGCGAAGCGCACCGACTCGTCGTAGCACGCCTGCAGGATGCCGAGCGAGGTCGCGGCCATCCCCGGGCGGCCGCCCTCGCCGATCGTCTTGAGGGCGATCGTCATCCCGTCGCCTTCGTTGCCCAGCAGGTTCTCGCGCGGCACATGGCAATCGCGGAAGACCAGCTCGCCCGTATCCGCCCCGCGCAGGCCGAGCTTGTGCTCGTGCCGGCCGGCGGCGAACCCGGGCGTGCCCTTCTCGACGATGAAGGCGCTGATCCCCTTGGGCCCCTCGCCGGTCTTGGCCACGGTCACCACCGCCTCGCTCAGGTGGCAGTTGGTGATGAAGCACTTGCGGCCGTTGAGCACGTAGCCGTCGCCGACCGCGCGGGCGGTGCTCGTCATGCCGAGCAGGTCGGAGCCGCCGGTCGGCTCCGTGATCGCACAGGTGCCGAGCGAGTCGCCGCGGCAGAGCGCGGGCAGGTACTTCGCCTTCTGGGCGTCGCTGCCGAACTCCCCCAGCGCGGCGGTCGCCATGTGGTGGACCTGCAGGCTGATGCCCACGGCGGCCGAGACGCGGCTCACCTCCTCGACGGCCACCGTGCGCGCGAGATGCCCGAGGTTCGACCCGCCGTACTCGGCGGGGGTGACCAGCCCGAGGACGCCGAGGTCGCCGAGCGACCGGGCGAGCGTCGCGGGGAACTCGTCGCGCTGCTCCATCTGCTCGACGAGCGGCGCCACGGTGGCGTCGGCGAACTCGCGAACCGCCCGCCGCACCAGCCGCACTTCACGGGGCAGATCAAAGTCCATGACGACCTCATCCGATAAGAGGACTGGATTTCTGGCGGACCGACCGCACGCCGGCCGGCCGCCCAGGGGCGGACGCGCGGGCCCATTATAGGACCAACCGATCGGCTCGTCCGAATCGGCGGCCCGGGGGCCGCTCAATTCTCACCATTCTCTCGGAGGTCAACGCATGCGCAAGATCCTTGTCGGCCGCATTCTGATGGTGGTGGCAGCGGTACTGCTGGTGTCTGGGCCGGTGTGCGCTCAGTCCGGCGAATACACGGCGACCTCGTCGCTCGGCGTGATGGGGAACCTGGCAATCCCGGTGTTCGGCGGCCTCCAGGTGGTCGGCGACGTCGGGATCAACCACAAGAACGAGTCCGGCGCCGGCATCAACGTCGCGACCATCACGGGCGGCGTCCGTTACGTCATCGGCGTCGAGCCTTCCGGGACCGTCAAGCCGTTTGTCGAGGGGCTGGCTGGCGTTGGCGTGCTGAACGCCCCCGATTACGGAACCCACAAGGGCTTTGCGTGGGGTGTCGGCGCGGGCGTGGACGTGATGGCCCTCCGGTGGGCCGGCGTCAGGCTGCAGGTCGACTACTTCCACACGCAGCTCGAGAGCGGCGGCCCGGCGCTGTCGCAGGTTCGCTTCGGCATCGGCCTCTGCCTCGGCAGCAAGGTCAAGGCCGCCGGCGGCTGGGCGCCGGCGCGGTTGAAGGCGACCAACATCAACAACGCTGGCTAGCCAGCGGTTCTCGCGGCGTGAGCGTCGGCTGCCGTCGCTCGCGCCGCGCCGTGATTCCCACGACGTTCAACCCCCATCGCCTCCGCGCCTAGCGAAGGCAAGCTCAGCTGTCAAGGTTGATAATCGTCGAGTTGTCGTGCCACACTTGGAGATTGTTGGTCGTTACCAAATCTCTATTGGAGGTCGGTACATGCGTAAAGTTTCAGTGGGTCGTGTTCTGGCGGTCGTGGCGCTGGCGTTGCTCGTGGCCGGGCCGGTGTTTGCTCAGGGCAAGGATATCGTGGTCGCCGGCGGATGGGCTCCCACGTATTTGTTTGCGAACGGTGCGAACGAGTTCGCGCCGATCGGCGTGATGTTCGACGTAGGCGTTCCGGTTGCCTCCAATGTCCAGGTCGTCGGGGACTTCGGCTGGAACTACAAGAACAGCGAACACCTCGTGACCGGCACCGGTGGCGTCCGCTACGTGGTTTCCCAGGGCGTGGGCAAGCCGGCGCCGTTCGTTGAAGGCCTGGCCGGCCTAGGCTATGTCAACGGCGGCCCTGGCGCCGGATTCGCCTTTGGCGTCGGCGGCGGCGTCGATATTCCGATGTCGAACAAGGGCATCGCCGTCCGGGCTCAGGTCAACTACTTCCGGCTCCAGATCTCGGGCGTTGGTTTCAATTCCATCCGGTTCGGGATCGGGATCTCGACCGCGGCGGGCACCAAGTAACCCAAGTCGTCAAGCCTGTCCGCAGCCGGGCGCCATCATGGGCGCCCGGGCTGCGGCCCCGCTTTCCCACGCATTCGCTTCCTGTTGCATCTCCCGCGCCAACCAGCCCGGACGACCGCGCCTCCCGCGTGTTCTGACGCGTCCGCGTCCTAAATGATCCTCGACGGCTGGGCCGATAAGCTCATCGTCTCTATCTGCGGCCGATTCGTATGGCCGCCCGTTCACTCGTCCATCTGCTCCGGAGGTTCCGACATGCGTCGAGTCTCGGTGGGTTGTATCCTGGCGGCTGTCGCCCTGGCGTTGCTGCTGGCCGGACCGGCGCACGCGCAGGGGATCGTCGTGGCCGCCGGCTGGGCCCCGACCACCATCTCCGCCGAGGCCAATAGCGAGACGGCGACGACCGGCGCGATGTTCAACGTGGCCGCCTCGGTCGTCCCGTTCGTGAAGATCGTGGGAGATCTGGGCTACGCGCAGAAGAACGGCGGCAAACTGTACACGGCCACGGGCGGCCTTCGCTTCGGCATCCCGACCGGGGGCGTGCCGAAGGTCAAACCGTTCGTCGAGGGCCTCGTCGGTGTCGAATACCTGACGGGTGGCGGCGAAAGTTCGACTCCCGGCCTCGCCTACGGGTTCGGCGCCGGCGTCGATGTCAAGCCGGTTCCGGTGGTCGGCCTGAGGCTCCAGGTCAACTACTTTCGGGCGAAGCAGTTCGGCCTCAGCTTCAATCAGATCCGGTTTGGGGTCGGCATCTCGCTCTCCCCGGGGGTGTAGACATCGATGACGCGACAGACGGACACGGCCGGACGCCCTCCCCGGGGCGCCCGGCGGTGGTCCGCTCGACCGGCCCGGCGAGTGTCGCGTGGCCGAGAGGCTTCGCGACGCTCTTCTCTCCAGGTCGTCCCGGTATCCCCCTCGTCCCTGTATCCCCTTGCACCTGATATGGTTCTGCAATAAGCTCTTCCGGGTGGCGTGTCGCCTGTCCGTTGCTCGAGCTGGACAACACCCTACTCATGGAGGTCGGAACATGCGAAGCGCAAAGGTGGTTCGTGTTCTGGCTGTCGTCGCGCTCGCGCTGCTGCTGGCTGGTCCGGCAGTCGCGCAGGACAAGGCTGTCGTCGTCGCGGCGGGGTGGGCACCGGGCTATGCCTTTGGCGAGGGCGACAGTGCGTTCGCCCCGCTGGGCCTGTTCGTCAACGGGAGCTTTCCGATCAAACCGGAGATCTCAATCCTGGGTGACATCGGGTGGGACCACAAGTCGGGCGTAGACGTCGTGGAAGCGACAGGTGGCGTGCGCTACTGGGTTCCGATGCAGGGCAAGAACCAGATGGCGCCATTCATCGAGGGTAGCGCCGGATTGGGGTATATCGGAGTCAGCGGCTTCGGCACGGGCACTGGGTTTGCGTTTGGCTTCGGCGGAGGTGCCGACATTCCGGTGCCGAACAAGAACATCGGCGTTCGGATCCAGATCAACTACTACAGGTTCCAGGTTTCGGGCTTCGGCGCCAACGCCATCCGGTTCGGAATCGGGATCTCGGGGAAGATGGGCGGCAAGTGATTCCTCGTAGCGAACGTGCGGCGTGGACGCTCGGTGACGCGCCGTTGGCCGCAATTAGACGTCTCACGGGGGGCCCCGGCGGCGCCAGGCTTGGGCCTCCACTTCTTCCTCTGCCCGCTGGCGCCCGGGATGTCGATCCGGGCACCAGCCCCCGCAGTCCAACTCTCTTTCCGTGACGGGGCCACCGCCCGATAGTCGTCCTGCTACTCGTGTCGCAGCGCGACGATCGGATCGACTCGCATCGCCCGCCGCGCGGGGACGACGCAGGCGGCCAGGGCGACCACCACGAGCAGGGTCGAGACGATGACGAACGTCGAGGGGTCGCTCGGTGCGACGCCGAACAGGAGACCGTGAAGCAGGCGTGTCAGCCACCAGGCGGCGCCGAGACCCGCCAGGACGCCGGCGGCGATGAGCTTCGCCGCATGGCCCAGCATGAACCGCAGGAGCTCGCCCTGGCCGGCGCCGAGCGCGATCCGAATGCCGATCTCGCGGCGGCGCTGCGCCACCAGGAACGCCATCACGCTGTACAGGCCGACGGCGGCCAGCACCGCTGCCACGGCGGCAAACGTCCCCAGCAGCCACGCCAGGAAGCCCTCGTCGCGCATACCGTCGGCGAGCACTTCGTCCATCGTGCGCGGATGGGCGACCGCCAGCGTCGGGTCGATCGCGCCAAGCTGGGCGCGGATCGGCGCCAGCACCGACGTCGGCGAGCCGTCGGTTCTGACCGAAAGATAGCGGCCGCCGGGATTGCCGAGTGAGCCGGCGAACGGAAAGCAGGCCGCCGGCAGAGCCTCGCGCCGGATGTCCCCTACCTTGGAATCTGCGACCACGCCGATCACGCGAGCGGTGATCACACCTCCGAGGAGGAAGGTCCGCCCGACCGGGTCCTGCTTGCCCCAGATGATCCGCGCCATCGTGCGGTTGATGACGGCCGGCCACGTCAGCGTCGGGAGATTATCGAGCCGGGGATTGGGGACGGAAAAGATCTCGTTGACCTTCTGGGCGACGACGGCCGTCTCGCTCTCGTCCGCGGCCGTGAACGTCCGCCCCCGGAACAGCGGAATACCGAACGCCCGGAAGTAGTCCGGCGACACGTAGTTCCACTCGAACAGCTGGTTCGCGAGCCGGGTGCTGTCCTCCCCGGGCACGGTGATGTAGCCGTTGCTGCCGCCTTCGAGCGGGATCTGGGTCGAGAACGATGCCGCCCGGACAGCCGGCGTCGATCGGACGCGTTCGATGAGCCGGTCGAAGAACGCCTGCTGCGCGGAGAGTGTGCGGTATTTCGCGTCCGGCAGGTTGATCGACATCGTGAGCACGTTGTGCGCGTCGATGCCGAGGTCGGCGCGGCGCAAGTTGTCGAAGGTGCGGACGAGGAGGCCGGCGCCGATCAGGAGGGCCAGCGAGACGGCCATCTCCGCCACCGCGATCGCGTCGCGGAGCCGCCGCGTGCGGCTTCCGGTACCGCCCGTCCCATGGCTGGTCGAGTTGAGCTCCATGCTCAGCGGGATCGCGGAGGCCTGGAGCGCCGGCAGGATTCCGAACAGCAGGCCGGTGAGGACGGCGGCCGCGAGCGTGAAGAGCAGGACCGGCACGTCGATCCGCACGGGATTCAAGAGCGGGATCGGCTGGGCCTTGACCGACTGCAGCAGTCGGACTCCCCACCAGGCCGCCGCCAGGCCGGCCGCGCCGCCCGCGAACGCGAGCAGGACGCTTTCGGTGAGGAGTTGGCGGGCGATGCGCCAGCGCCCGGCTCCGAGCGCCGCCCGGATCGCCAGCTCGCGGCGCCGCCCACCCGCGCGGATCAGCAGCAGGTTCGCGACGTTGGCGCAGGCGACCAGCAGCACGAGCGCGACAGCGCCGAGCAGGACCAGCAACGGCTCGCGCGAGGACCGCGTGAGCTGGTCCTTCATGGCGACCATTGCCGCGCCGATCCTCTCGTTGCTGTCGGGGTACTGCTTCTCGAGCCGCGCGGCGATCATCTTCAGGTCCGCCAGCGCCCGGGACCTGTCGACGCCGCGCTTGAGCCGCCCGAGAGCCTGGTAACTGTGCGAGCCGCGGGGGCCGAGGTTCCGCGGCGACATGTCGAGCGGCATCCAGAGCTCGGTGTCCTTCGGGTAGTTGAACGCGGCCGGCATGACGCCGACGACGGTGTAGCGCTCGGAGTCGAGGACCACCGGCTTGTTGACGACGCCCGGGTCCCCGCCGAAGTGCCGCTGCCAGAACCCGTAGCTGAGGACGGCCACTTTTGCGCCGCCTGATGCGCTCTCGCCGCGGGTGAACGTGCGGCCAAACAGGGGGCGCACGCCGAGCACGACGAAGAAGCTGTCTTCGGTCCCGACGCCCAGCGCCGTCTCGGGCTGGCCGGTCCCGCTGACGTTGGCGCGCTGCTCCCAGGCGAACAGGGCCGTCGCCTCGAACGTCCGGTTCTGCGCCTCCATGTCGATGTAGTTGGGGCCGGACCACGGGTAGTTCCCCGGCGCGGCCTCGGTCTGGAACAAACGCATGAGGCGGTCCGGCTCGTCGAAGGGCAGCGGACGCAGCAGGACCGCATTGATGACCGAGAAGATAGCGGTATTCGCGCCTATTCCGAGCGCGAGCGTCAAGACCGCGACGGCGAAGAAGCCGGGCGACTTCACGACCGTCCGGCCGAAGTAGCCGATGTCCTGCAGCAGAGCGCGCATGCACCGCCTCCCGCGAGGATTAGACGGAACCGCTGGCCAGGAGGTTGTCGGAAGGTTGGAAACGTTGCGTCTTGAGCCTGTTGGCGAGCGCACGGGGTGGACTCGAGCGAGCCTTGAGTTCAGATGTCCGATCGGAGGGCCGCGATCGGATCCATCCGCGCCGCGCGCCGCGACGGGATGTACGCCGACAGGCCCACCACCGCCGTCAGGCCGGCCGACACCGCCGCATAGGTCAGCGGGTCGGTACCCTTCACGCCGAACAGCAGCGACGACATGAGGCTCGACAGCCCCGTTGCGACGGCGACGCCCAGCGCGAGCCCCGCGCCGGCCAGACCGAGGCTGTGGCGCACGAAGAGCGCCGTCACATCGCCCGTCTGCGCGCCGAGCGCCAGGCGGACTCCGATCTCTCGCGTGCGCTGCGCGGCGATGTAGGACACGACGCCGTAGACGCCGACGCTGCCGAGCAGCAGCGACACGCCGGCGGCGATGGCGAGCATCACGAGGGCGAACGAGGTCTGCGCCATCGACGCGGCCGCAATCTGCTCGACGGTGCGGACCCGCGCGAGCGGCAGGTTCCGATCGACCGCACGGACGGCAGACCTCAGCTCGTCCACGAATCCAGCCGCGCCTGCCCGGGTCGACCGGACGACATAGGTCAGGCGGCGCTGGGCGAAGGGATCGCCGCCGAAGAACGACTTAACCATGCAGGGCCAGTACATGATCGGCGGGGCCTCCTGCGCAATCCCGTCCTCCCGCTCGTCGGCGACGACGCCGATGATCTCACGCCATGGGCTGAGCGCCGACTCGCGGGCCCGCTGGCCGACGGCCTCGGCAGGCGTCTTCCAGTACTGGCGGGCCATCCGTTCGTTGATGAGGATCACGGGCGCGAAACCGTAGACGTCCGCCCACCTCAGGTGGCGTCCCGCGACGAGCCGCGTGCCCATCGTCTCGAAATAGCCCGGCGCGATCCACTTCATCCGGCGCGACTGCACCCCCTGCCCTTCGGGCAGCGGAAAAGCCTCGAAGAGCAACGGGTTCGACATCCCCTGCCCGTCCATCGCGACCGACGAGGTCATGCCCACCGACTGCACGCCGGGGATCCCGGCCATCCGGTCGGCGATCTCCTGGTGACGGCGCAGAATGGACTCGGGGTCGGTCGAGAACGCCCTCGGGATTACGAGCTCCACGGTCATCACCTGGTCGCCCCGCACGAAGCCGGGATCGACGAGCCGGAGCGCCGAAAAGGTCCTGAACATCAGGCCCGAGGCGACGAGCAGGACGAGAGCGAGCGCGATCTCCACCACCACGAGGGCGCTGCGGACGCGATTGCGCGAACGGCCGTCGCTGGCCGTTCGCTCGCCGTCCCTCAGGGCAACGAGCCGCGGCGACGCGAAGCGAAGCACGGGGAGCAGGCCGAACAGCAGTCCGGCCATGACCGACAACGCGGCCGCGAACAGCAGCACCGTCGGGTCGATGGCGATGTCGGTGATGCGCGGCAGCGCGCTCGGCGCGATCACCCGCACGACGCGGACGGTGGCCGCGGCCAGGCCGACGCCGACCAGCCCACCTGCGAGGCCGAGGGCGAGGCTCTCGGCGAGCAGCGTCCGCGCGATTCTCCAGCGGCCCGCGCCCAGGGCCGCGCGCACGGCCAGCTCAGTCTGCCGGGTGTCGGCCCTGACCAGGAACAGGTTCGCCACGTTGGCGCACGCGATGAGCAGCACCATGCCGATCGTGCCCATCAGCACCCATAGCACGCGCCCCACGTCGCCCACGGCGTCGTCGGCGAGGACGCGCACGTCGGGCCCCATCTTCGCGTCGGCGAACCAGGTCGGGCCCAGGGCGGGTGCCGGTGGAAACTTCTGCATTGTGAGCGGGATCATGCGGGCCACGTCTTTCGTCGCCTGCTCCAGCGTCACGCCCGGCTTCAGCCTCGCGAGGCCCGGGTAGGAAAAGTTCATGATGGTCATCGTCGCGCGGTTGAAGCCCATGGTCATCAGCAGCGACGGCGTCGTGTCGAGAAACGCGAACGAGCGGGGAAGCACGCCGATGATCTCGCAGGGCACTCCGTTGACGGTAATCGTCCGACCGACGACGTCGCGGCGGCCGCTGAAGCGCTGTTGCCAGAAGCCGTCAGTGATGATCGCCCGCCGCGGGCTGCCGGGCGAGTCGTCCTCGCGTGTGAACCGCCGACCGAGCGTCGGCGAGACCCGCAGGATCGGGAGAAAGCCGTCGGTCACCATGAGCGCGGTGACCTGCTCCGGCGGCCATCGCCGGTGATGGCCGCCGGGAGTGTCTGCCAGACGGCCACGTCCTCGAAGACCCGCTGCTCGTCCCGGTAGGTGAAGTACTGCGCCGCCGCCAGCACGGCGCGCGGCCACCCGATGCCGGGCGCCGTGCTCCGGACGCTCACCAGCCGATCGGCCTGCTCGAAGGGCAGTGGTTTCAGCAGGACGCCGTGGACGACGCTGAACATCGCCGTGTTGGCGCCGATGCCGAGCGCGAGCGTGACGACGGTGGCAATCAGGAACCCTGGCTTCCGGCCCGCGTGCCGCAGGCCGACCTTGACGTCCTGTACGAGCGATTCCGACCAGGAGCTCATTCCACGCCTCCCTTGCGCAGAGAGACGAGAATCGCCGCCGCATCGTTCCCTTCATCTTTCAGGGGTCGGAGCGGTGTTTCATCTGCCCCTCTCTGATAGGACAGAACTGTAAGTCGGCGATTGGTGTGCCCGCCGATTTCAGATATGTAAGCGAAAGACCGGCCGTTCGAAAAATCGCTCCGACCCCTGAGCAGATCAGTGGGCGTACGCGAGCAGGTTGACGGGGAACCAGGCCAGGAACCAGAGGACGACGCCGACGCAGCACGTGAGGATCACGGCGCGGGGAAGTCGCGAGAGGAACACCGCGACCAGCACGCACAGGCTCGGGATCAACGCGAGCATGTAGTAGGGATACGTGATCCTGGCGAACGCCACGGCGGCGAAGAACGCCCACGACACCAGGAAGAGCACGACGTGCAGCATGGCGTTGGGGTCGCGCGCCTTCACGAGCGGCATCGAGAAGGGCAGGGCGAGCCAGATGAGCAGGACGACGACGAGGTTGGGTTGCCCCATGTACTGCACGTAGGTCCGCTTGAGGTCATTCCCCGTCGCGGTCGACGTCACGTAGTAGCCGCTCGGCGTGAAGCCCGAAAACCACTGCCAGGGGTGCACCGCGTCGGAGAAGGCGGGCGCCGCGATCGCGCGATTGTGGCGGACCATCCGCGCCACGTGAGCGAACGCGGTCGGGAAGGCGTCGTAGCCCGAGTCGTAGATCTGAAGCCCCGCCATGAAGACGACGAAGGCCGCGACGCCGACGAAGAAGAGGACCGCCCCTGCCTCTCGTGCGGTCCTGCGCGCGGACGCCCCCGGCGGGCACTGCAGCGCCGCGTACGCCGCCGCGACGACGACCAGCACCGCCATCGTCTCCTTGGCGAGCATCGCGAGGCCGACGACCGCGCCGGTCCAGACCCACTCGCCCCGCACGAGCAGGAGCAGTGCCGCGAGTCCCAGCGTCACCGCCACGACGTCGAGCATGGCGATCGAGGCATGCACGAACCAGAGGCTCTCGAAGCTCAGGAGGAACGCGGCGAGCAGCGCGGTCTTCTTGTCGGCGAGCCTTCGCGTGAGCAGGTAGAGCAGGAGGATGGCGACGGTGCCGAAGAGGATGCTCGGCAGGCGCCAGGCGATGCCACGGTCCCCGAACGCCAGAATGCTGAGCGCGATCAGCCCCTTCGCCAGAGGAGGGTGCTCGACGTTCGTGGCGATGCCGGTGATGAGGTCCCGCGCCGCGGGCACGTAGTACGCCTCGTCGAACACTCTGGCGTCGCGCGGCGTTTCGGAAATGGCGAGATGGGCCGCGAGGACGACGAGCAGCAACAGCGCCAGCGACAGCTCATAGCCATAGCGGGCGGCGACGGCGCGCAGGCGGGCGCGGGCCGTCACCGGGGGTTCCTCACCGGCGGATTGCCCGGGATGAGCATCGGCACCACCTTGCGCGGCGTGTGCGCGCGGTGCCACGAGATCCAGGCCAGCGACGCGACCAGGACGACGAAGACGATGGTGACGAGCGTCGCGAGTCGTTTCCACTGCACGTCGGGGCTCACTCCAGGGCCGAACCTCCACCACTCTGGTCGGGAGCCCGGGGGCAATTCAAGGGGGATTTAGCGGGCCGGGCGGCCGGGTGTATAGTCGCCGTGCCTTGCGTGTGGAGGAGATGCCATGCGAACGACGCTGTCTGTGTTCCTCGTGGGCGTTGCCCTCTTCGTCGCCGTCGCAAGCGGCCAGGCGCCCGCCACGCCCCCCGCGGCCCTCCCCGCGGAAACGGCGGCCCAGAAGGAGGCTCGCCTCGCCTGGTGGACCGACGCCAGGTTCGGGATGTTCATCCACTGGGGGCTCTACGCGCAGGCGGCACGCCACGAGTGGGTCAAGAAAAACGAGCGGATGACCGACGCCGAGTACCAGAAGTATTTCGACACGTTCAACCCGGACCTGTACGACCCGCGCGAGTGGGCCCGGCAGGCCCGGCGGGCGGGGATGAAATACGCGGTCATCACCGCCAAGCACCATGAAGGGTTCTGCCTGTTCGACTCGAAGTTCACCGACTACAAGGCCACCAACA
>PMKG01000332.1 GCA_003157675.1 Acidobacteriota bacterium | reverse complement strand
ACGTCGTGAATTGGCCGTTCCGGATCTCCAGTAGCGTCGCCCGGCCGCCGAATGCCTCCTCGAGCATGCCCGTATCGAGAAGGAACACGCGATCCCCGAAGCGTACCGTCACGTCGGTCTTCGACACGACCGTGTGGCCGACGACGATGTACCGGGCCTGGAGCCGCTCGAGCATCGCTTTCACCGCATCGATGAGCCCGTCTTCTGGTCCCTCGGCCAGGCCGCGGTACCACAGCGGGCCTTCAGGCGAGGCCGCCATCCAGTGCTCGTAGCCCAGGAATTTCAGCGCCGCGCTGTCCCCGTCCGGCGTCGCGGTCTTTCCGCCGGCCTGCAGCCACTTCAGCTCCTCCTGCGCGAACCGCACTCCCTCGGCGAGCGTCATGTACCGCCAGACCACCTGGCTGTCGACGAGCGTGCGCCAGATCGAGTCGAACGCCGACAGTTCCGCGGTCACCCGGCCGTCCAGTTCACGAGCGTTTCCAAACTCGAGCGTCGGATTCAGGCCGCCATGCACGAACAGGCCGTCGGCAATCTGGACGATCGCGTGGTGCGCGCGGATCCACCGCCCGTACTGGCCGGTCGGTCCGAACGCCTCGCGGTACTCGACGAAACCCGGCGGATGCTCGTCCATCCAGGTCTTGCGAGTGGTCTCATCGGCAGGTGACACCGTCGGGTGGGAACGGCCGTCGTGGGCCGCCAGGAACTTGAGGTAGTCGCTGAACGCCTGATCGCGCCGCTTCTCCGAGTCTCCGGTGGCGAAGGTGCGGTAGATCTCCGGCGTCACGTACCGCAAATCGCCCATCACGTTCATGACTTCGTGATTCCCGAGCAGCGGTATCACCTTGCCGCCCGCTTTCGGCGCCTGGCGCTCGAGCGACATCAGCAGGTCGAGGCACTCGCGCGATCGGGCTCCCCGATCGATCACGTCGCCCAGCTGCACCAGCGTGGTCGAGCCGCCCGTCCACTTAAGGTTCCCGTCGATGAGCCGCGTGCGCTGCAGGAGCGCCACCAGTTCCGTGTATGCGCCGTGCACGTCCGGCACCACGACCACGCGCGCGGGCGCGGGGGGTGCCGCGTGCAGCGTGAGGAGCAGCGCGGCGACGAGACAGGCCGGGAGGATTCGCCGTGCCAATCGGTGACGGGTCTTCATACTCCATCGACTCTATCAGGCACGCCCCCACGCCCGCCTCGGGCTGACAGGAACCGCGGGGTCGCGGCGATTCACATGCCCCCGGCGGACACGCAGGACTTGTCGAACGCGCGCTGGATGCGCCGCGGGTCGCCGACGAGTGACAGGAACTCGTTCAGGTATTTCCTGGCATCCTGGCGAGTTCCCGGCGTGGCATCCGGGATGGCGTCGACAAGCGCCAGCATGTCCGACCCCCTCGCGCGGAGTGTCGCCAGAAAGGGTTCGAACTCACGGGCGGTGCGGCACGGCCCCCGGTACAGGCGCTCGCGGACCGAGTAGATCCCAAGCCGCTTGTCCGCCACAGCGTATCCGGTGTTGACGAGCCCGGAGTAGTCGAAGTCGTAGCCGACGGGGTAGAGCGTCCCGCGGCGGTCCGACACGATCCTGATGTTGTGAAGCGCCATGATCGAGTAGTCCGTGTTACCGATCATGAACTGCACGAGGAACATCCAGGTGAGCGCGTCCTGGTCGAACGCCATGAACGGCCGCTTGGGAAGCCCGGCGATCCGCCCCTCGAGCCGACGAGCGAGATCGTCATCGTGCTCGACGAGCATCCCGTAGCGGGGGACCGGCGTCTTGTTCCTGGCCGAGTCCACGTAGGTCGCCGTGACCAGGCGCGTCCGGAATGACTTCGGGGTCAAGAGGGCGTAGAGCCGGTAGGCCAGGTACTCGCTCAGCACGTACTGCTCGTAATACCGGTCGTTCTGGCAGTTGGTCACCAGCTTCAGCTCGCGCTGGCCGTCGAGGACCGTGCCCTTCACATCCTTCTTCGAGAACTCGAGCCGCAGCGGGACCACCGAGCACACTAGCACGTTCCGGCGGGCGTGGCCGCGCGCACTGAGCTGCACCGGGATCGAGACGGTGCTGCCGCCGTCATCCTGCGTTTGCATCACGGCCGGGAAGCGCCTGGTGCTGGTCTCGTCGCGCTCCCTGTTGATCGCCGCGAAATCCGCGGTGAGCGTGAAGGCGAGCGGCTCGTCGCTCCCGAACAGCGGCCGGTTCTCGGCCGCGACGCGGCTCGACGCCAACTGCTCGGCGTCGGGCCACGGCTCGCTGAGCCTGGCTAACGGGTCCTTCTTGCCGGGCGCCTTCGCGGCGGGCGTCTTCCCGGCCTGCCCCGAGGACACCTGGCCGAGACCGGACACCGCCGGCCCGGGCGTCGAACGCGACGCGGCGGATGCCACCGGGTTCGCCATCGCGGCGAGCAGGAAGCCAACGAGCGCAGCGACCGCGCCCCCGCCCGCGAGCCGCCGAACGGAGGCCGATCGTCTCGCCATCGCAATACCCCCAGGTGACGACGACATCACCGTATGCCCGACCGCGGGTGAAGTCAACCGGCGGCCGGGGCGTGACGGGTGCGCTACAATACCGGCGCGCCCAACGGTTCCCGCAGGAGTTCCCATGGCTGCTCGATCAGGTCGCCAACCCGGGACGCGCACGCCCAGGCGGGTCCGCGATCTGCTGCGAAGACACGAAGAGACGCGCGGGCTGCTCGTCGCGTTCGAAGGGCCGGACGGCTCCGGCAAGACGACGCAGCGCAAGCTCTTCGCGAGGTGGCTCGAGAGCCAGGGCCACCGCGTGTTCGTGACCAAGGGAGGGTCGTCGCCGCTCATCAAGCCGCTGCTCCAGGCGCGTCGAAAGGCGCACGCGCTCAGTCCGGAGGAGCTCTGCCTGCTGCAGGCCGCCGACTTCCGGAATCGACTCGAGCAGGAGATCCTCCCCGCGCTGTGGAGCGGCCAGGTGGTGATCGCCGACCGGTATCTCTTCACCGGCCTCGCGCGAGACGCGGCCCGCGGCCTCGACCTCGACTGGGTCCTCCACGCGTACGCCCCGCTGTTCTGGCCGGATATCGTTTTCAACTTCACGGTGTCCCTCGATACGTCCACCAGCCGCGTCGCGTCCGCCCGCGCACCGAAGTTCTACGACGCCGGACAGGACGTGACCCACCTGCAGGACCCCATCATCAGCTACCGGGCGTTCGCCTCGCGGGTGATGCGCGAGTACGAGAACCTGGCCGTCATCTTCCGGTTCGTCACCATCGACGGCGAGCAGCCGATCTACGAACAGCACAAGCGCATCCGCCGGCTGTACCAAGAAGCTCGGCGAACGGTGTGGGGCGAGTGGAATATCGAGGCGCTGACCGAGTGGCTCGAATGGGCCGCCGCGGTCCCCGAGGTGGGGCGTGAAGCGTAAAGACCAGGCACAGGGGCGGCTGATCGCCGTCGAGGGCACGCGGGGCACCGATCTGCGCAAGTCGGCGAGGGCGCTCCGCCGGCGTCTGATCTCGCGCAAGGTCGGTGTCGGCGTCAGCTGGTGGGACGCGTCGGGAGCCTTCTTCGAGATGGGGCTGGGCAAGCGGAAGCACCGGATCGCCTCGCCCCGTACGCTCATGCTGCTCTACGCCGCCGACCTGCTGTTCCGGCTGCGGTGGGAGATTCGCCCGGCGCTCGCGGAGGGTCGGACGGTAATTGCGGCTCCCTACCTCGGGACCGCGGTCGCTTTCGGGCGCGCGTGCGGGCTGTCGCGGGACTGGCTGGCCTCGCTGTTCGGCTTCGCGCCACGACCCGACGCCTGCCATCGCGTCGAAGAGCGCAAGAAGGCGGCGGGCTGGAAGGGCAGTGCGCAGGTCGGGTTCGGCGAGTTCTCGAGCGCGATACTGGGCGCCGTGTCGCCGTCGTTCGAACCGGTCCGCCTGCGCCGCGAGACGATCGCGCTCCTCGAGAAGTCGTGCCGGCGGGGGCGCGTCAGTTGACAGGCCTGGCGCGGCCAGGGGCCGGCCCGCTTGCCAGGCGGCGGAAGACGCGGTTCATCTGCTCGAGGCACTGGGGGTCGTGAACGACCACCGCGACCTCGCGCCTGAAGTCCAGGCTCAGCGCCGACAGCGACAGGCTGCCGAGGACGCCAATCGCCTCGTCGACCAGCAGCATCTTCCCGTGCGGGACGTGCTGACGGAGGCCCTCCCGGCCCAGCACCGTCACCTCCACGCCCTCCGCCCGCTTCGTCTTCAGCAAGTCCACAATGGCGGGGTCGGTCACCTTTGGATCGACGATCCGGATGCTGCGACGTGCCTGCTCGAGCAGCCCCGTCAAGGCGCGGCGTGCGTGTTCGGGCCCCACGATGAGCCGGTTGCCGAGGCGGGAGGGCGGCGCCGATTCCGGCCCGCGGGAATCGGCTGCGAACAGCCGTCGCAGTCCCCCGACCACCACCGGGTCGTGGGTCGTCAGCAGAAAGTCGCAGGTGCTCGTGAAGCACCGCCGGGTGAAGTTCAGCGAGGCGACGAGCGCCGGGCCGTCGTCGGCGACGAGGTACTTCGCGTGGTACTTGACGACAGGATCGGCATAGCGGTGCAGCGCCGCGCCCATGTTCTCGAGAACGCCCCACAGCTCGTCGAGGCGCTTGGCCCCCCCCTTGGCCCGCGACGTGACCAGCACCGCCACGTCCACGCCTCGCTGCAGCGCCGCCCCGATCGCGTCCAGGATCCGAAAATCGTCGCATCGGAAGAGCGACAGGACCAGCCGTTCCCGCGCCCCGCCGATCACGCGGAGCACCGAGGACGCCCGCTGGTTCGCGGTGAAGACGAAGCGCTCGGCCTGCATGTTCAACTCCCGGATTCGAAAACGGTCCATCCCTTCTCGATCTCGACCTGCATGTCGCAGACCGCCAGCGTGTCGAGCCGGTGGGCGATCATGAACGTCGTCCGGCCCTTCATGAGCCGCTGCATCGCCTCCATGATGACCGCCTCGGTCTTCACGTCCACCGAGCTGGTCGGCTCGTCGAGGATGAGAATGGGGGCGTCTTTCAGGAAGGCGCGGGCGAGCGAGATGCGCTGGCGCTCGCCGCCCGACAGGCGCATGCCGCGCTCGCCGACTGGGGTGTCGAATCCGGCCGGCAGCGCGGTGATGAAATCGTACGCGTTGGCCAGGCGCGCCGCCTCGAACACCTCGTCGCGGCTCGCTCCCTCCCGACCGTAGGCGATGTTCTCCGCGATGCTCGAGGAGAAGAGCACCTGCTCCTGCAGCACGAGAGCGAACTGGCGGCGCAAGTCGGCGAGGTGATAATCGGGCAGGTCCACGCCGTCGAGCCGGATGACGCCGCCGGTCGGGTCGTAGAATCGCATCAGAAGACCCATCAGCGTGCTCTTGCCGGCGCCGGTCGTGCCCCGGATGCCGACCCGGGTTCCGGGCGGCGCCGCGAACGAGATGCGGTGCAGCACGGGGCGGTCCGGGTCGTAGGCGAACGACACGTCGAGGAACAGGAGGTCGCCGCGCGCCCGCGCGATCCGTATCGCGTCGCGGCGCTCGGAGACCTCCGGCAACTCGTCGAGCAAGGCGAAGGCGCGGTCCGCGCTCGCGAGGGCCGACTGCAGGTCAACGGTCTTCTTGCTGAGCGTCTTCAGCGGCTTGTAGATCTGCTGCAGGTACGCCATCACGAGCAGCAGGTTGCCCAGCGAGAGGTGGCCGGCCCGTACCTGCCGCACGCCGATCAGCAGCGCGGCGGCGCTGCCCGCGGCCATCGCCACGCCGACGAATGCGTCGAAGGCCCCCTGCAGCGCGGCCACGTCGACCTCTCGCCGGACGCGTCTGGTGGATTGCGCCAGGAAGCGATCGTGCTCGCGGTCCTCTCGGCCGAACGCCTTGACGACGCGCACCGACGCGAGAACCTCCTGCACGACGCCCATCGCCGAGCTGTCCAGCTTCTTGATCTCCTTCCAGCTTCTTCTGAGGCGCGGTCCGAACGTGCGGACGAGCACGAACAGGACGGGACTCACCGACAGCGCCACAATGGCCAGTCGCCAGTCGATGCGCACGGTGACGTAGATCATCGCGACCAGCGTGACCGCCGCACCGCACAGCGGGATGAGGCCGTCGACGAGGACACGCTGGATGGACGGGGCATCGTACTGAATGCGGTAGGTGGAGTCCGACGTGCCGCGGGTGTCGTGGTAGGAGAGCGACAGGCGCTGCACGTGACGGAACAGCCGGGAGCGGAAATCCTGCGAGAGCTTCTCGCCGGTGTACGTCTGGAGCAGATCCGTCGTCAGCTCCTGCAGCGAGCCGAGGACCGCGGTCGCGAGCAGGATTCCGGCGGCCACCGTCAGAAGCTTCGTCGGCGACGTCACGATGTGCCCCGGGAGCAGGGCGTTGAGCCAGGACGGGAGCGGCTTCGAGCCGATCACGGTGTCCACGGCGATCTTCAGCGGGAGCGGCACGAGCAGGGCGAGCGGCGTCGACAGCAGCTGCAGGAGGAGGATGCCGGCGATGTGCCACCAGTAAGGCCGCGCATACGCCCCGAGCCGCCGGTAGAGCGCCAGGTGCGCCGCCATCGTTCCTCCGTCCGCGGAGTCAGTCGCGCATCAGCGCGCTCACGTCCAATGCCGCACTCGGGGGGACAGCGACCATTCTACTCGCCTCCGTGTACAATTCCAGCGAGGATGCGCATCTATCTGGCCTGCACCGTGCGCGGCAACCGTTCCGGTGTGGCGGCCGCGCGCGTCGCCGCCGCGACGCTCCTGGCGCTCGGCCACGAGGTGCTCACGTCGCACCTGCTCGAGGACGGCGTGGATCGCGCCGAGGCGGCGATCACCGAGCGAGAGGTTTACGAGCGCGACCGCCGCTGGCTCGATGCCTGCGATGCGGTCGTCGCCGAGGCGTCGGGGTCAACGTACGGCGTCGGTTTCGAGGTCGGCTATGTGACAGGAAGGGCCGCCGCCTCGGGCCAGCGCATCTTCGTGCTCTACGACGCCGCCTGCCGCCACACCGTCTCGCGGCTCATCTCGGGCTACGCCGATCCGCGCGGCGCCACCTGCGCCTACGAGTCGCTCGGCGACGTCCGAGCGTTCGTCGAACGGCATTTTGGCCCGCCGGCGCAGCCTGCCGGCGGCAGTTGAGCATCACACCCCCGGGAGGAGTCCCCATGCGTCGCACGCTGGCCTTGCTGTCGTCTCTGACCGTCTGCGCCATGGCCGTCGTCGGCCTGTGGCTGTCGATCCCTTCGGTGCGTGTGCAGGCGCGCGCGGCTGAGCCTCCCCCGTTCGACGGGTCCTTCTTCGGCGCGCTCAAGTGGCGAAACATCGGCCCCAACAGGGGAGGGCGGTCGATTGCCGTCGCCGGATCGGCCGCGCGCCCGTTCGAGTACTACTTCGGCGCGACCGGCGGCGGCGTCTGGAAGACGGTGGACGGGGGCACGACGTGGCGCCCAGTGGCCGACGCGTTCCTCCAGACACCGTCGGTCGGCGCCATCGCGGTCTCCGAATCCAACGCGGACGTCGTCTACGCGGGGATGGGCGAGGTGGAGTTGCGCGGGGACGTCATCCAGGGCGACGGCGTCTACAAATCGACCGACGCGGGCAAGACCTGGAAGCACATCGGTCTCCAGGACACGCAGAACATCGGGCGGATCCGCATCCACCCGACCAACCCTGACATTGTTTTCGTCGCGGCCCTGGGGCATACCTACGGCCCGAATGCCGACCGTGGCGTGTTCCGGACCACCGACGGCGGCGCCACGTGGAAGAAGGTGCTGTTCAGAAGCGACAAGGCCGGGGCGGTTGACCTGTGTTTCGACCCGAAGAATCCCCAGGTACTCTTCGCCGCGCTGTGGGAGGTCTGCCGCACGCCGCACTCCCTGTCGAGCGGCGGCCCGGGCAGCGGCCTCTTCAGGTCCGCCGATGGGGGAGACACCTGGACGGAGATCTCGCGCAACCCCGGCCTTCCCAAGGGCACCCTCGGGAAGATCGGCATCAGCGTTTCAGGTGGAGACTCGAACCGCGTCTATGCGGTCGTCGAGGCCGAGGACGGCGGGATCTACAAGTCGGACGATGCGGGCGCCACGTGGACGAAGGTGAGTGAGGACCGCAGGTTCCGGCAGCGCGCGTTCTACTACAGCCGGATCTACGCCGACCCGAAGGACCGCGACAAGGTCTACGTCCTCAACACCGGTCTCTATCGATCGACCGATGCGGGAAAGACGTGGAAGTCGATTCGCGTCCCGCACGGCGACAACCACGACCTGTGGATCGCGGGCAACGATCCGTCGCGCCTCATCAACGGCAACGACGGCGGCGCCAACGTGTCGGTGAACGGAGGCGAATCGTGGACCGGCCAGCGCTATCCGACCGCCCAGCTCTATCACGTCGTCACGACGGCGCACGTGCCGTATCACGTATGCGGCGCGCAGCAGGACAGCAGCACGGTGTGCGTGCCGGTCAACGGGACCGGCGACGACTTCTATGCCGTCGGCGGCGGCGAGAGCGGGTACATCGCCGCCGACCCGCGCAACCCGGACGTCTACTACGCCGGCAGTTACGGCGGCCTGCTGACGCGCTACAACCGGCGCACGGGGCAGATGCGCGAGATCAACGTGTGGCCGGACAATCCGATGGGGCATTCGTCGAACGCGATGAAGGAGCGGTTCCAGTGGACGTTTCCGATCGTATTCGCCCCGACCGACCCGGGCGTTCTCTACGTCGGCTCGCAGCACCTGTGGAAGACGACGACGGAAGGGCAGAGCTGGGAGCGCATCAGCCCTGACCTGACGCGCGCCGATCCGTCCACGCTCGGGCCCTCCGGAGGGCCGATCACGCTCGATCAGACCGGCGTCGAGACCTACGCCACCATCTTCACGATCGCGCCCTCGCCGAAAGACCCTGCGGTCATCTGGACGGGGAGCGACGACGGCGTGGTGTCGGTGACGAGGGACGGCGGCGCGACGTGGACGCGGGTGACGCCGCCCGACCTGCCGGAGTTCGCGCGCGTCAGCCTGATCGACGCGTCCCTGCATTCGGCGGCCACGGCCTACGTGGCGGCCAACCGATATCAGCGAGAGGACCGCGCGCCGTATTTCTATCGCACCGACGACTATGGCAGGACGTGGACGAAGATCGTCAGCGGCATCCCGGCCGGCGAGTTCGCGCGGTCGATCCGCGAAGATCCCCAGCGGGCCGGCCTGCTCTATGCGGGCACCGAGTACGGCGTCCACGTGTCGTTCGACAACGGCGCCCACTGGCAGTCGCTCAGGCTGGACCTGCCGGTGACGCCCGTCCACGACATCGCGGTGACGGGCAGCGACGTCATCCTGGCCACGCACGGCCGGTCGTTCTACGTGCTGGACGATGTGGCGGTGCTGCGGCAGTTGACGCCGGCGGTGGCGAAGGAGCCTGTCCATCTGTTCACGCCGCAGGATGGCGTCCGCTCGGTGAGCCGCGGTGTCAGCATCGACTACTACCTGGCGAGCGCGGCGTCCAGGGTGACGATCGATCTGCTCAACGCGAAGGGGGAGCTGGTCCGCAGCTTCGCCGGCACCGCCGAGGCCGCGGCGAAGAGCGACCAGGCCGCGGCGCAGCCCGCGCCCGACGAGGAGGGCTTCAGGCGCGTCGAGCCGAAGGTGACGGTGAAGGCGGGCATGAACCGCTTCGTCTGGGACATGCGCTATCCGGGTCCCGTCGAGATTCCGAAGATGATCCTGTGGGCGGCGGGCACCTACGGGCCCAGGGCCGTGCCGGGGAGCTACCAGGTGCGCCTGACCGTGGCGAGCGCCAGTTCGACGGGCGCGGCGCCGGTCGTGCTGACCGCGCCGTTCGCAATCCGGAAGCACCCGCTGCTCCCGGAAGTGACCGACGCCGACTACCGCGCGCAGTTCGACCTGGCCGTGCAGGTGCGCGGGAAGGTCAGCGCGGCCGACGAGGCGGTGAACCGGATCCGCGCGATCAAGGACCAGGCGAAGACCCGCGCGGAGGCCGCGAAGAAGGGGCCGATCGTCGCGGCGTCCGAAGCGCTCGCGGAGAAGCTGACTGCCATCGAGGGCGAGATCTACCAATACCGGAACCAGAGCAGCCAGGACCCGCTTAACTACCCGATCAAGTTGAACAACAAGCTGGCGGCGCTGCTCGGCGTCATCGAAAGCGCGGACGGGCGGCCGACCGCGCAGACCGTCGAGGCGTTCACCTATCTCTCGGCGCGGCTCGAGGCCCAGTTGACCAGACTCGCGGACGTGGAGAAGACCGACGTCGCGGCCTTCAACAAGCTGCTCGTTCGCGCGAAGCAGGAGCCGGTGAAGTAGGCCTCGCGGTATAATCCGCCGTTCCCGCGCAGTCGCCGGGGGTGACCGAGATGACCGTGGCGCATCGCTTCGTCGTGTCGGGCCGCGTGCAGGGCGTCGGCTTCCGCTGGTTTGTGCAGCGCGAGGCC
>PMKG01000294.1:5120-5758 GCA_003157675.1 Acidobacteriota bacterium | reverse complement strand
AGATGTAAATCTGCTTCGACCCCGCGTCCATGACCTGCTGCGGCGGGCCGAGGATCGCCCGCACCTGCTCGATCGTCTGGCCGAGCGAGACGGTCGGCGTGCCCGCCGGCGTCGCGCCGCCTGCCTGGGCGATCGCGGCCTGCTCGGCCTGGTCCGTCTCGCGGTACGCCTGGTTGAGCTCCNNCGCCGGCGTTCGCGTCGGGCACGGCCTCCGCGGCGAGCGGCGTGTCGACGGTGCCCACGGCCGAAACCGGCAGCGGCGGAATGCCGCGCTGGCCCTGGCGCGTCTGCAGGTCGGCGAGGCCGGCTTCGACCGTCTCGCGCATGCGGTTGCTCATGTCCTGCAGGTCCTGCAGCTGCACGGACACGAAGCTGCCCTGGCGGCAGTGACGGCGGCGGCTGGCCAGCACCACCAGGTTCGCCACCGGTGAAGACGGCGGCGGCATGCTGTTCAACTGGAGGACGTCGCCCTCCCCGATCGTGCAGTAGCCGCCGTTCGAGTTCACGTCGAGCGCGGTGTAGGCCACGAACACGTGCGACGCGCCGTCCGCCCACGGCGGCGTGTCTTCGGACGGGTAGCCGGCCCCGCCGGACTGGCTCTCGGCGCGCTCCTGCTCGATCTGCCGCCGCACTTCATC
>PMKG01000294.1:0-5100 GCA_003157675.1 Acidobacteriota bacterium | reverse complement strand
AAGTAGCCGCCGTAGTAGCCGTACCACGGGCTGCCTCCCCATCCCCAGGCCCAGGCGACGGGGGTCATCCACGGGTTGAACATGTACGCGTAGAACCCCGGGCGGTAGTAACGGACGGGCGTGTAGACCTCGAACGCCATGCCGCGGTACGTCACGGGCCGGTACACCCGCGCGGAGGGCACGCCGCCGACGAAGTAGGTGCGCTTGACGTAATCGTGGTCGCGGAAGACGAGCGGACGCTGCACATAGCCGCGCCCGGGCGCCTCCGCGACGATGACGCGACCGCCGGGATGCACGACTTCGAAGTGGCGGACGCCGTTCGGCGCGTGGTAGACGACCCCGCCGTTGTTCACGCGCACCTGGGTCACCCGGCCCGCCTGATCGCGGCGCACGGTGTCGCCGCCGCGCGTCGTGACGACAGGTCCGGGCGGAGTCGGCCTCGCCGACCAGAACCCGCCCAGGCCGCGACGGCCCTCACCCTGCTGTCCTTGCTGTCCCTGACGTCCCTGCTGTTCCTGCTGCGGCTGGCTCTGCGCGGGCCTGCCTGACAGCGGCAGCCGCTGGGGCTCGGCGCGCGGAACCGCGGAGGGCGGTTGCGCCTGCCGCTGCGGCTGCTGCTGTTGTTGCTGGACGGGCCGGCCGGCCTGAGGCTGCTGAGTGGGTCGCTGCCCGGTCTCCGGGGGCCTCTGGCCCGACTGCTGTCCTCGCTGGGGGGCGGGTGCTGGCTGCTGCGCCGGCTGCTGTCCGCGCTGGGTGGCGGGAGGCGGCGTCTGCTGCGCCGGCCGATTGGCCTGCTGCGGCGCGTTCTCCGGCTTCGGCTTGTTGGCCTNNTGTTGGCCTGCTGCGGCGCGGTCTGCCTCTCCGGCGCCTTGGCCGGCTTGGCCTCGCCCTTCTTTCCGCCGCGCTCCTCCACCTTCTTGGGAGGTTCCTTCTGCTGTTCCTGTGCGCCTGCCGAGGCGGTCCCGACGAGCAGCACAAAGGCGACGATGGCCAGCCAGGCGAACGCTGAGCGACACTTTTTGGCAGTCATTACACGCTTCCTCCGTCCCGGGGGGCCCCACCAGATTCTACTCCTGCCGCAGTCCGGTCGGGCTAACGACCGGTTTCTGGTAACATCCTCTTTCCATACATGAATCGAGCCAGGCGGCGTCGAGTTCGGACGGACGCCGCCGGTCGGACACGCGGGATTGGTCGGCGCGCAGCGGAAAGGCAGGCAACACGATGGCCGCGATCGCGAGATACGGCATGCGGATGGTCCCGGACTCGGCGCAGATCATCGGGCAGTGCCGGGAGCGGGGAGAACTCGTCCAGGGGCCGCACATCGCCGCGTTCGAGGCGGAATTCGCCCGCGTGCTCGGAGAGGGGCACGTCCGCGCGGTGTCGCTCGAGTATGGGCGGATGGCCCTGCTCGACATCCTCAAGGCGATGCGGCTCCCGCCAGGCTCGGAGATCATCGTGCCGGCGCTCACCTTCTGGGTGGTGCCGGAGATCACGAGGGTGGCGGGCCTCAAGCCGGTGTTCGCCGACATCGACCCGACGACGTTCACGCTGAGTCCGGCGGCCATGGAGCGCGCCATCACGCCGAACACCCGCGCGGTGCTGCCCACGCACCTCTACGGGCTCTCGTGCGACATGGATCCGATCCTGGCGCTCGCGCGCCAGCACGACCTGAAGGTGATCGAAGACTGCGCGCACGCGCTCGGCTCCACCTACAAGGGGCGGATGGTGGGCACGCTCGGCGACGCCAGCTTCTTCAGCTTCCAGGCGTTCAAGCCGCTGAACACGTTCGGCGGCGGCCTGGCGTGGATGCGCGACGCCGACCTGGCGAGGCGGGTGGGGGAGTATGCCGACGCCGAGCTCTGGCCGACCGAGAAGCGGGTCGAGAAGGTGCTGAGCGTCGGGTGGTGGCAGCGCACCTTCATCCGTCCGACCGTCTTCACCTTCTCCNNGGTTCCCGATCTGGTGGACGGCGTCGTTCATGGACGCGAAGCCCGACCGCTTCCTCTGGGAGGACGTCGAGCGTCTCGACCCGCTGCCGCCGCACTACGGCGGGAAGTTCTCGAACGTGCAAGCGGCGCTCGGGCTCGCCGGCCTCGCGCGCCTTCCGGAATTCATCGAGCGGACCAGACGGCACGCACGGAGGCTCGACGAAATGCTCGGGGACCTCCCCGGAGTGACCATCCCCCGCATTCCGGACGGGCAGACGCACGTCTACTATCAGTACTGTCCCTACGTGCCGGACCACCAGGCACTCGTGCGCCGCTGTATCCGGCGCGGCATCGATGTGGCGCCCATGCACGTGGACGTCTGCGTGCGCATGGACCTGTTCGGCTGGCAGGGGCCGGCGGCACCCGGCGCCGACAAGGCCGCGACGGCCGTCCAGGTGCCGGTCTACGAGTCGCTCGCGGATCACGAGATCGAGCGGATCGGCCGGACCGTGCGCGCGCAGCTCCTGCGCCAGCGCTAGGGTCCGTGGGCGCCGCGGCACTGCAGTCTCGAGGTTCGCATCTCCAAGTAATCGGCCCCTCGCCCTACCTGATCCGGATGCTGCCGGAGGCGGTCGAGATCTTGACGAGCGGTCCTCCGCCGCGAACCTTGCCCGCCAGGCCGTGCCTCTCGATCGTTCCCACCATCGTCACTGGGTGGGCCGACGACACCGAGCCCGAGCTGGAGTGGGCGTCGACGTCGAAGGCGGCATCCGCCGGCAACGCGACCTCCACGCTGCCCGACGCGGCGTTCACCGACCAGGGGCCGGTCGGCCGGCCCTCGATCTCGATCCCGCCGCTTCCGGTGCTGATGCGCGCCGAGCCGTTTACGCCGGTCACTCTGACCGAGCCCGAGCCGGCCGACACGTTCACGTCGCCCGGCCCGGATTGCGCCGCGGTGATGCCGCCCGACCCGCTGTGAGCGGCGAGCGGCCCGGCAATCGCCGTCGCGCGAATCGACCCGCTCCCGGTATGCGCCTCGAGGCTGGCCGCGCCGTCCACGTCGATTCCTCCCGACCCGTTGCTCGCGTCGACGGCTCCCTTCACGGCGCCGATGACGATGGAGCCGGAGCCGTTGCGGGCCATCACCTTCGTGTCGGCGGGCACGGTCACGTCGTAGCTGATCGAGACGTCGCGCGCCAGGTCCTGGTCGGTGAAATGGCCGATTCGGACGATGTTGCCCTGCTGCTCGATCGGCGGGTTCTGCTCGATCTTCCGAATCCGCGCCTCGACGTCACTGCGGGCGAACCAGCCGTTTCCCGCGCGGAGCCGCGCCGATACGCGCACGGCGCCCGCCGCGCCGGGCTCGACCCGGATCCGGCCGGACCCCCCGACAACGCTCAGCTCCACGGCGCCGGTCACCTTCAGCGTCCGTTCGAACGAGCCCTCACGCTCCTGGGCGGCGACGGGCGGGGTCGAGAGCAGCACCGCCGCCGCCAACGGTACGGCCGACAGGCAGATCCGGCGAGAAACAGAACGAGTTTTCATGGCGACTGCAGCCTCCATGGTGCTTGGACGACGAAACGGCCGGCCGGGTTGCCGGGGGGCCGCGTGACGCCTGCCGCAGGGCTGAAGCCCTGCGCTATCTGTCGATTGCCACTCGCTTGCAGATAACGCACGGCTTCAGCCGTGCGCCTGATGACATAACGCGCGGTGGGACTGGCAGGTTCCAGGAGCTGTCACTGCGCCCCGGAAATCGAACGCCCAGCCGAGCTGTGGTCGCGAAGTGTCCCTCTTACACCGCTCCCGCCCCCGACTTCGTCTGGGTGTCCGGCTTCTACCGGTGGAACGGCGGCGGGTACGTCTGGATCGCAGGCCACTGGGACCGACCGCCGCGGCGGGGAGATCGGTGGGAGCCGCGCCACTGGGACCGAGTCGAATGGTGCGGAAGCGGGGATTTGAACCCCGATGGGCTTGCGCCCACTAGCTCCTGAGGCTAGCGCGTCTGCCAGTTCCGCCACTTCCGCACAGTGGGAGAGGATCTCGCCCGGCAGGAACGGTTAGTATAGCGAAATCCCGGCAGCCAGACAACGCCGAGAGCCGAGGGCCCAGAGCCGAATGCCGTCTCCGTCCACCGAGCCGCCAAGCCTCGCGCCCGTCATCCTGGCGGGGGCGGCGGCCTTCCTCGATCTCTACGCCACGCAGCCGCTGCTGCCGTTCCTCGCGCGCGCCTTCCACGCCACCACGTTCGAGGTGAGCCTGACGCTGACGGCCGGCACCTTCGGCGTGGCGGTCGCCGCGCCCGCCGCCGGCCGGTTGGCCGACCGCGTCGGCAGGAAGCGGGTCATCGTCGGCGCCGCATTCGCGCTGGCGGCGGCCACGCTGCTCTCGGCCACCGCGACCTCGCTGTGGCAGCTCGTCGCGTGGCGCTTCGTGCAAGGCCTGTTCACGCCCGGCGTGTTCGCCGTCACCATCGCCTACATTCATGAGCAGTGGCCGGCGTCGGGCGCCGGCGCCGCCACGGCTGGCTACGTCAGCGGCACGGTGGTCGGCGGCTTCTCGGGGCGCCTGATCGCCGGCGCCGTGGTGGCCGACGCCAACTGGCGCGCCGCGTTTCTCGTACTCGGCGCCATCAACGCCGCCGCGGCCTGTCTCATCGCCGCGCGGCTGCCCGCCGACGCGCACGTCGGCCGCGTGCGGAGCGGGCGCTCGCGCGTCCAGGCCGTGCTCGGCCTCGTCAGGAACCCGCAGCTCGCAAGCGCCTACGCGGCTGGGTTCGGCGTGCTGTTCACGCTCGTGGCGATGTTCACCTACGTGACGTTCCGCCTGGCCGCGCCCCCGTACAGCCTCAGCACGGCGGCCCTCGGCTCGGTCTTCTTCGTCTACCTGATCGGCGCCGCCATCACCCCGTTCGTGGGCCCGGTCATCTACCGGCACGGGCACCGCTACGGCATGGCGGTCGCGGTGGCCTTCGGGATCGCGGGCGCGCTGACGACGCTCGCGGGCCGCCTGCCGGTGATCCTGATCGGCCTCGCGCTCTGCTCGACCGGCGTGTTCATCGCCCAGGCCGCGGCCAGCAGCTTTGTCGGCGCCGCCGCGCCGCGCGACCGCGGTCTCGCCGTCGGCCTCTACGCGACGTTCTACTACATTGGCGGCAGCGTCGGAGGCTCGCTGC
>PMKG01000431.1 GCA_003157675.1 Acidobacteriota bacterium | reverse complement strand
CTGCGGCCTGGCTTCTCTGGCATCTAGCCAGCTTGGTAAACGATAGACTCGGACTGGGCTTCACGGCGCAGTTGGCTGATTCACATCCTCGCGTTCCCTCGCCAACGGAGGCCGAGGGACAAGAGAACGGCCCCCAGGGACCGGCGGCCATATGAGGCGACCATGATTGCGGCCATCTACGCGCGGAAGTCTACCGAGCAGGTCGGCGTCGCGGACGACCAGAAGTCGGTTGCGCGCCAGGTGGAACACGGCCGCGCCTACGCGATGCGGAAGGGCTGGACCGTCGCCGAGGGTCACGTTTACGTCGATGACGGGATCAGCGGCGCCGAGTTCGCGGCGCGCCCCGGGTTCCTCCGGCTGATGAACGCCGTCAAACCGCCTGCGCCGTTCCAAGTGCTCGTGATGAGCGAAGAGAGCCGGTTGGGGCGCGAGGCGATCGAGACCGCCTACGCGCTGAAGCAAATCGTCCAAGCCGGCGTGGCCGTGTGGTTCTACCTCGAGGACCGGGAGCGCACGCTCGACAGCCCGACCGACAAGATCATGCTCTCGCTGACGACCTTCGCCGACGAGCTCGAACGTGAAAGGGCGCGCCAGCGGACCAGCGATGCGATGCAGCGAAAGGCGCGGGCGGGGCATGTCACCGGGGGGCGCGTCTTCGGGTACGACAACATCGACGTCCTGGACGCCAGCGGCGCACGCTCGCACGTCGAGCGGCGCATCAACGAGAACGAGGCGACTGTCGTCAGGCGTATCTTCGAGCTGGCCGCGGCCGGCCACGGAAAAAGGGCGATCGCGAGGACGCTCAACGACGTCGGCGCGCCGTGTCCCCGAGCACAGCAGGGACGTCCGGTGTCCTGGTCCCCATCAGCGATCGTAGCCATCCTCGCCCGGCCCCTGTACCGCGGCGAGATCGTGTGGAACACGACCCGCAAGCGCGACCGGTGGGGCCAGAAACGCTACCTCCCCCGGCCCGAGAGCGAGTGGATCCGGGTGCCGGCGCCGCACCTCCAGATCATCGACGAGGCCCTGTGGCGTGCCGCTCGGGCGAAGCTCGAGGCGCTGCGGACCGAGTACCTGCAGGGAACACACGGCCTCGTGTTCGGGCGCCCCGCGGGCCGCGTGGAGCCCAAGTACCTGCTCTCCGGGTTCGCGACGTGCGCTACGTGCGGCGGTAGCCTCTACGTGCGGAGCCGGTCCCACGGCAGCCAGCGGGCGTTCTACTACGGCTGCAGCTCGTATCACCTTCGCGGCCGGTCGGTCTGCGAGCGGTGCTTCGAGATGCCGATGGACCTGGCGAACCGGGCCGTCCTCGCGACGTTGCGCGACGATCTGCTCAACCCGGCCATCGTTCGCGGGGCGCTCGAGCGGGCGATCGCGCGCCTGCACTCGCCAGACGGGGATGAGTCGGCGGACAGCTTCCAGGCTGAAGTCGCGAACCTCGATCGGGAGTTGGCACGCCTGACCTCGGCGATCGCCGGCGGCGGGGAACTGCCCGCCCTGCTGGCGGCCGTTCAGGACCGGGAGATCCGGCGCGCCCGGGCGGCACAGCGGGCCCACGCAGCCGAGGCGATGGGGAAGACCGCGAAGTTCGAAGCGAAGCGCCTCGAGCGGGAACTGCTCGACGACCTGGAGGACTGGCGCGGCCTCCTGGCGGATGAGGCGACGGAGGCCCGCCCCGTGCTCGCGCGGCTACTCGTCGGCCGCCTGGCGTTCACACCCCTGGCGCCCGGAATTCACGCGCCGGTCGAGTTCCGCGGGATGGCGTCGATCGGGGGATTGTTGACCGGAACGGTCGGAGTGCATGAGCGATGGCGTCCCCAACGGGATTCGAACCCGTGTTTTGGCCTTGAAAGGGCCACGTCCTGGGCCTCTGGACGATGGGGACGCGCAGAAAGAACTTCTGAGTTTACCACGCGTTCCGAGATGTCGGCAACGCGGGCACCGGCAGGAGCCTTGCCGGAAGCCGAAGGTCGAGAGCCGCAAGTCGGCGAGACTACTTGATCGCACCGAGCCAGGTCTGCGCGGCCTCGCGTGCGGCCGTCACGGCTTCGCGCCCGGCGCGGTAGCACAGCTTCCACTGGTCCGGCTTCTCCTCGTAGCGAACGTCGGCGAATCGCTGCTTCGAGCCGCCGGGCACGAGCTTCGCGCCGAAGTCGACGTCCTTGCTGAGATCGAGGAACTCCCGGAGCCGCCGCGCGATGAGCGCCCGCGGGTCGGCGGGGAAGCGCGCGTCGTGCTGCTGCATGCTCTGCTCGTAGGCCTTCGTCTCGTTGGCGCGCTGCGTCTCGATCCCCTGGCGCAGCATCGCCTGCATCTGGGCGTCGTGGTCGATCTTCGCGTTCTGCTCCTCCATCTGCTTGACCATCTTCTCCATCTGCGGGCGGAGATTGGCCGGCAGGGTCGCGAGGTTCTTCCTGGCGTCCTCGACGCCCTTCAGCCGCTCGGCGCGCTGGGCAGCCAGTTCCTCGTCGACGCTGCCCTTGAACCGGGGCGGCTTCGGAACGTCGGTCGCCCGCTGCTTGTCGTAGTCGGCTTTGAACGAGGCTGACTCGCTGTAGGTCCGGGCCCACGAGATCGCCGTCTTCACGAGCGCGGCTCTCGTGGCGGGCGGCGCAGTCCTGAAGGCCTTGGCGGCCATGTAGACAGGCACGCCTCCCCGGGCGAGCGCGTTGACAAACCCTCCCCGCGCGGTCGGCTCGTCGACGCCAAGGGACGAAAGCGCCCCCTGCGCCCACGCGCCAATCCCCAACCCGACGGTCACGGCGAGGACGACAACCGCCACGGTCCTGCTGCGCTGCTGCATGGTCCCTCCTGCGTCGCTCCCTATCCGATGACTCCAGCCGAACGCGAATGATAGCAGGAAGGTGGAGAGACGCCTCCGCCCGGCGTTTGCCGGGCCCGTTCGGCCGCGACGGTTGTGCTACGATGGCCGTAAAGCGCCGCGCCATACCAGGCGCTTCGGCGGCGTCGCCCTTCCCAGGCAGGGGCCGGTAGCTCAGTGGTAGAGCATCGCACTTTTAATGCGGTGGTCGTGGGTTCGATCCCCACCCGGCTCACCAGAATTACCCAATGAATACGGTCGTCTACACGCGTGCATTGCGGTGGTCGTGGATTCGACCCTCACCGGCCCATCAGGATTCCTCGACATGATCCGATAAGATCTGTATGTTCTGGTTGGGCCGGTCACTTGTGCGCCCTCGGAGAGGTGGAGGATCATGGTTCGACATAATCTGATGGCGATTCTGGCAACGGCTGCCGTCGGCGGACTCGTCGCGTCGGTCGCGCTGGCGCAGACACCGTCAGGGCGAACCGCAACCGTTACCGAAAACGCGCCGATCTACCTCCTGGCCGACGTCTCGAGGGTGCCATTGCGCGTCCTCGAGCCTGGCACGGTCGTGAAGGTCCTTGGAGAAGAGGGAGACTGGGTCCAGGTCCAGTTCGAGGACGTACAGTGGGGCCGTCGCGCCGGGTGGGTCCAGCGGTCGTTGCTGAAGTTCAACGCGTGGGTGCCCCCCCCGATGTACCGACCGGAGCCCCGCACGGCTACGGCTACGCCTCCGCCCCCCGCCCCGCCATCTCCGCCTCTGTCGTCCTTTCCTCAGGCAGAAGCGGCGATCGGGTGGTCATTCGTGCGTGCTGACACCGGCATCAACTCAAGGCTCGGCCTCAATGGCTCGGTCGTCGGGAATCTCACCCCGTGGTTTGGCGTGGTGTTCGACGCGAGCGTGAATCGCTTCAGCGGGCGGGCCTCAGGCGTCGTCGATTGGAGCGAGATGATGTATGTGGCGCTTGCCGGGGGCCGAGTTGCTCTTCGGCAGTTTCGCACGGTCGTGCCATATGCGCAGTTGCTGGCCGGCTACGCCAGAACGAACCTGAACTTTCCTGGTGAACCTGCGCGTCACGACTACTTCGTCATTCAGCCCGGCGGCGGAGTGGAGATTGGCGAAGGACGAATGGCCACGCGATTCGAGGCCAGTTGGTG
The DNA here is from genome assembly GCA_003157675.1 of Acidobacteriota bacterium. Lineage (GTDB taxonomy): Bacteria > Acidobacteriota > Vicinamibacteria > Vicinamibacterales > Fen-181 > FEN-299. The sequence goes on along the minus strand of PMKG01000431.1, from coordinate 2,878 downwards.
CAGATTGTCCAACTCATCCGGACCATGGAGTCAGTTCAGGTTCGTCGTGGGCGTGGTCTATCGTTCCGCGCCCAGGGGTGAGCACCGGAGCGAGGGCTGGTAGTCGGCCGCCCGGGCCGTGACGGGTCCAGCCGGCGTGGTCACTCGTTCCGCAGCGCCACCATCGGGTCGACTTTCGTCGCGCGCCGGGCGGGGAAGAGACAGGCGACGAGCGCGACGAGGCCGAGACCCACGGCCACACCGGCAAGCGTCAGGGGATCGTGCGGCTTGACGCCGAACAGCAACTGCGCGGTGCGCCGGCCGAGCCCAACCGCCAGCACGAGCCCGACGACGAGCCCCGTCAGCGCCAGCACCATGCCCTGGCCGACCACGAGCCGCAGGACGTCGGACCGCTGCGCGCCGAGCGCGAGGCGGAACCCGATCTCCTGCGTCCTGAGCGTGACGGTGTAGGCCATCACGCCGTAGATGCCGATCGCCGCCAGTACGAGGGCGAGCAGGCCGAAAATGCTGAACAGCGCGGCGCCCATCCGCGGCGCCCACAGATTCTGTTCGACCTGCTCGGCAATCGTGCCGCCGTTTCTGAGCGGCATGTGCGGGTCGATCACCTTGATCCGGGCGCGAACGTCGCCCACAAGCGCCTTCGGGTCACCGATCGTTCGGACGACGAGCGCCGCCGCGGGCGCGTACTCCTGCCGGAGCGGCCGGAAGATGACCGGCGTCGGATCCTCCCCCAGCGCCCCGAACACCGAGTCGGCTACGACGCCCACCACCTCGTAGAGCACCTCTGACTGGACGATGGTGAAGCGCTTGTGGAGCGCCGGCTGGCCCGGCCACAACTGCCGGGCCACGGCTTCGTTGACGATCGCGATCGGCGGGGCCTCGGCGCGATCGAAGGCCGTGAAATCACGCCCATCGCGGAATGGCACGCCGATCGTCTCGAAGTAGCCCGGCGACACGTCGTCGAAGCTGATGAGCGTTCCGTGCGAGGTCGTCGACTGTTCGTGGCCCTCAGGGAACACCGTGAGCATCACCCCGCTTCCGCCCGCGAGCGGCACGATCGACGCGACGGCCGCCGCCCTGACCCCGCGCATCTGCCGCGCCGCTTCGATCGCCTCCACGTAGAACTGCTGTCCGCGCTCTTCCTCGTAGCGCTGTCCGCCCGGGTTCAATCCCACCATGGCGAGGTGCCCCGCGTCGAACCCGACGTCCATCGTCTGGGCCGCGTGCAGGCTGCGAACGAACAGGCCGGCGCCGACGAGCGCGACGGTGGCCAGGGCGACTTCGGACACGACGAGCAGACTGCGAAGCGCTCCGCGGCCGGCCCCCATCGCGCCGCTCCGGCCGCCGAGCTTCAGGGCGTCGACGAGGCTCGCCCGGGACAGCTTGATGGCGGGGGCGAGGCCGAAGACGATGCCGGTGACGAGCGAGACGCCCGCGGTGAACGCGAGCACGGTGCGATCCAGGCTGAGGTCGATCGCCGCGGTCGCAAGCGCCGGCGGGCGGAACGCCCACAGCGCGTTGCGGGCCCACCAGGCGACGAGAAGGCCCACCGCGCCGCCGGCGACGGAAAGCACGAGGCTCTCGACGAGCAACTGCCTCACCACGCGGACGCGGCTCGCGCCCAGGGCGGACCTGACGGCGATGTCCTTCTCCCGCCGCGCCGACTGCGCGAGCAGAAGGTTGGCGACGTTCACGCACGCGATGAGCAGCACGAGGCCGACGATGGCCATCATGACGCCGCCGGCACGGACGAACTGCGCCCGGTTGTTGATCCCGAGTGCCGAATCCGAAACCGGCGCCAGCTCGATCGTCCGACCGCCGTTGTCGCCCGGGTATTCCTGGGCGAGCGACGCGGCTAGCACCTTCATCGTCGACCGGGCCTCGCCGACGCCGACGCCCGGCTTCAGGCGGCCCAGGATGCCCAGGCAGCGGAACCGGCGGTTGGTGATGAGCGTCCTGGTCTGGCCGGTGAAGAGCTGATCGCGCATGCCCAGCGGGACCCAGACCCAGTCCGGGCCGGCGAGCGCGAAGGTCCCCTTGAACCCCTCCTGCGTCACGCCGACCACCGTGAACGCGATGCCGCTGAGCGTGATGGCCCGGCCCACGATGCCGCGGTCCCCGCCGAACCGGTTGACCCAAGCGCTGTAGCTCAGCACGGCCACCGGCACCGCGCGGTCGATGTCCTCGTCCGGCAGGAACAGGCGGCCCNNAACGAGTAGCCGGCCAGCCCGCTGAAGACGGTGTTCCTGTCGCGATAGTCCCCGAAGTTCTGGATCGACGTCGGCGTGAGGTTGAAGTTGCCGACCTGCACGGTCTTCGTGTCGAGCGTGAACAGCTCCGCGACGGTGGACGGGTTCTCGATCGCGAGCGGGTGCAGGAACACCGCGTTGACCACGGTGAAGATGGCCGTGNNGCCGATGCCGAGCGCGAGCGACAGCACGGCCACCAGCGTGAATCCGGGTTGCGCCATGAGCGACCGCAGCGCGTGCTTCAGGTCGCGGGCCATGCCTTCCATCTGCATCCTCCGTCGGGAGGTCGGACGACTACCGCCGGTTGAACGAGATCGACAACCCCTCGCCTGCCGGTGTGACGATCGACGTCAGCAGGTTCGGGTATCGCTCGATCGCGTCGAGGAAGTCCGGCATGTCCTTCCCCTTGTTGACCACGTTGTGCGCAAGGAACACGCCGCCGCCGTCCAGGCGCGGCAGCACGAGATCGAGGAAGCGCTTGTAGTCCTTCTTCCACGCGTCGAGGAAGACAAAGTCGAAGGTGCCCGGCAGCCGCGGGATCTGCGTGAAGGCGTCGCCCTGCACGACCTGGACGATGTCGGACAGGCCGGCCCGGCGGACGTTGTCGGCGGCCTCGCGGGCCCGGACCG